>JANOLT010000106.1:0-9330 GCA_031419915.1 Holophagaceae bacterium | reverse complement strand
TGCCTGGAACGCCCTTCAGCACCGTGATGATGTTGGAAGGATATTATGAGATGCATATCAGGAGACCCCAATGGCCCAAGTGACACTCAAAGGCACACCCGTGAACACCTCCGGTGAACTTCCGGCGGTGGGAGCTGCGGCCCCGGACTTCACACTTACCAAGATGGATCTTTCCGGGCTCAGCCTCTCGGAACTCAAGGGCAAACGCGTGGTGTTGAATATCTTCCCCAGCATCGACACCTCCACCTGCGCCCAGAGCGTGCGCGATTTCAACAAGCGCGCCAACGAGGTGTCCAACTCGGCCATCCTTTGCATCTCGGCGGATCTGCCTTTCGCGCAAAAACGATTTTGTGGTGCCGAGGGGCTGGAGCAGGTGATCCCCCTTTCCGATTTCCGGAACAAGCGATTCGGAGGGGATTACGGCGTCACCATTCTAGATGGGGCTTTGCGGGGACTGCTCGCCCGCGCAGTGGTGGTGCTGGACGAGAACGGGAAGGTGATCTACACCGAACTGGTTTCAGAAATCGCCAATGAACCGGATTACAGCGCGGCCCTGAAGGCCTTGTCCGCACACTGAAGCACGGATGAAAAGGGCATTCATTCGTATCGCAATGCGTCAATCACATTCAGTTTGGCGGCCTTCAATGCCGGGAGGAAGCCTGCGGTGATGCCCACCACGGCGCTGAAGCCCAGGCCCAGCAGGATGGCGGAATTCTGGACCACGGCGGGAATTTTTTGAAGCTGCATCACCCAGATCGCGCTCACCGCCAGACCCACGCCGATGATGCCGCCGAGCGCCGCCAGCACGATGGCTTCCACCAGGAATTGCAACATGACACTGCGCTGCGTGGCGCCCAAAGCCCTGCGCACGCCGATCTCCCGAGTTCGTTCGGTGACGCTCACCAGCATGATGTTGGAGATGCCGATGCCTCCCACGATGAGCGAGATGCCCGCCGCCACCGCCAATAGCATGGTGATGACGCCGCTTTGAGCCGCGGATGCCTGGAGCCAGTCGTTCTGTTTGCGAATGGTGAAGTCGTTGTCCGTCCCTGGCAGAATTTTGTGGCGTTGCCGCAACAGGGCCGTGATCTCAGCTTCCGCCTGGTCCACCGAATCTTCTCGAAGCGCGGAAGCGATGATGAATTGGATCTTGGTGCGGCCTTGGATCTTTCGCATCACGGTGGTGTAGGGTGCATGGATGGTGTCGTCCTGGTCGCCCTGGGGTCCGCCGCCCTTGCGCTCAAGAATGCCGATGATCTCGAAAGGCATGTTGCCCAAACGGATGGTCAGGCCAATGGGATCTTCGCCACCTGGAAATAGATTTTCCTGAACGGTTTTGCCGATCACAGCCACCTTGGCCTGGCTGCGCACTTCCTGGTCGTTGAAGTAGCGACCCCTTTCCAGATTCCAACTCTTGATCTGAAGGAAATCTGGATCCGCGCCCGCCACGCTTCCCACCAGCCAGTTGTTGTTGCCATAGACGGCGGGTTTTGATGCTCGCACGAACGGTGTGCTGGCAGACACACTGCTGGTCAGCTCCCGCTCAATGGCAGAGGCATCCTCTTCTGAAAGGGTGGTGTCCATGCCCCCCATGCCCACCGGCCCGCCGGTCTTGGAGCTGGAACCCGGGAAGATCATGATGAGGTTGGTACCCATGCTGCGGATGATGTCTTCGGAGGCCCGCTTAGAGCCTTCTCCAATACCGATCATGGCGATGACCGCACCCACGCCGATGATGATGCCGAGCATCGTCAGAAAGGCCCGCATCTTGTTGCGGGTGATGGCAAAAAAGGCCAATTTGAGAAGCTCGATGAGACTCATGGTTCTGTACCTCTCTGACGCTTCCTAACGCATGCGTTGTCCGCCCAAAGGCGCCGTAGCGCCGACGTTGGCGCGCTTGGTATCCTCAACACCCACCAGTACCTGCATCCCTTCACGAATACTTTCGCCGCTTATTTCCGTGGCTTGGCCGTCGGTGATCCCCACCTTCACGATCACCGCCATGGGTTTTCCATCGGGCCCAAGGATCCATACACGGTCATCGCGCTTGGCAACCATGCCCCGCGGAGGAGAGCCCCCTGGGCCTGCGGCTCCAGCTCCACCAGGGCCTGTCCTGCCACCTGGTCCGCCTGGTCCACCTGGCCCCTTCGTCTTTGCCGCCGCGGCGTCATCGGCAGGCATGAACGCCGTCGGGTTGAACCGCAGGGCGGCGGTTGGCACCTTCAGCACATCTTCCTTGGACTGGGTCTGGATGGTGACATTCGCCGTCATACCGGGGCGCAATTTCAACTCATCATTGACCACCTGAATCACAACCTTGTAGTTCACGACGTTTTGGACGATGACGGGCTCCAGCCTTACCTGGTTCACGCGGCCGTGGAATTGGGTTTCAGGGTAGGAATCCACGGTGAACAAGGCTGGCTGGCCCTCCTTCACCTGTCCAATGTCAGCCTCGTCAATACTGGCTTCGACCTTCATTTTGGTAAGGTCCTGGGCGATGACGAAAAGATTGGGCGTGCTGAAACTCGCCGCCACGGTCTGACCGATGTCTATGCTTCGGCTGACTACCACTCCAGCAACGGGGGCCGTGATGGTGCAGTAGTTCAGGTTTGCCTGGGCCTTTTGCAGCGTAGCTTTGGCGCTGGAAAGATCCCCGGTGCCACGGTCAGCCACAACCTGGGCGGCATCCAGTTCCTGTTGGGAAATGAGCTTGTCCCCGAAAAGCCGTCTGGCGCGTGCCAACTGGCGCTGGGCATCCGCCAGGGCGGTTTCGGCCTTGCTCACGTTGGCCTTGGCATCCTGTACGGTGGCCGCGTATACCGTGGTATCAATCTGAGCGATGGGCTGGCCCTTCTTGACCTGGGAGTTGTAGTCCACGTAGAGATTCGAAATGGTGCCCGATACCTGGGAACCCACGGTCACCTGGATGAGGCCTGATAGCGTGCCCGAAGCGCTGATGCGCTGCTTCAGGCTGCCCCTTTGAACCGGCGCCATGCGCCACTTCACGGCCTCTTTGGGCTTGTTGAGCATATAGATCGCTCCGCCCCCGGCCACGATTGCGACCCCACCCAGCCAGATCCACGTCTTGCCCTTCATGCCCACCTCACACCTTCGATCCCGATGCCTCTACCTTTACATACGAGGGTCAAAGATCATAAAAGTTTAACAAGCGTTGAAACCAGCCTCAGGCCGACGCGATGGATGATGCGCTGAGGAAAGGCCAAAGATCTATCAGCACACTCAGCGGAGGATCTCGATGCCTTCTCTCAATGCTTTGGCGGCGAAGCCATCCACCAGGAAACTCTGGAAGAAACCCCCGGCCAGGATGATTGCTGCGCAGATCAGGACCGTGGTGGTGGAAAGGAAGGACTGGACTTCGGGTTTCTCGGAAGCCGCGCGAACTTGTGATTCCGAAGGCTGCTCAAGGAACAGGGCTACGACCACCCGCAGGTAGTAGTAGACGGACACCAGGCTGGCCGTGACGCCCAGCACCGCTAATCCCACGTGGCCCGTCTGCACAAGCTCCTTGAAGATGAAGTACTTCCCGAAAAATCCACCCATGGGTGGAATGCCCGCGAGGCTCAGCATGGTAATGACGACGGCCACACCCAAGGCCGGGCGCTTCCATCCGAGACCGCGCAAATCTTCAAATTGGGTGTGCTCGCCCACAAGGCCATAGGCCGTCAACATACCGAAAGCAGCCATGTTCATGGCGAGATAGATGACCAGGTAGAACAACACGCCCGTGTAGGCCTCCGGCGTTCCTGCCACGAAGCCTAAGAGCAGATATCCCGCGTGGCTGATGCTGGAATAGGCCAACATGCGCTTGACGTTCGTTTGCGGCAGCGCCGAAAGATTGCCGATGATCATCGTCGCGGCGGCGATCACCGCCAAGGCCATGCCCACGCGCTGACCCGTTACGGTGTGCAGGCCGATCCCACCTGGGAAGGCGCGCATGAGCGCAATGAGCGCAACGCCCTTGGTGGCTACCGACATGAAGCCCGCGATGGGATGGGGCGATGCCTCGTAGGCGTCCGGCGTCCATTGATGGAAAGGCACCGCGCTGATCTTGAACAGGAATCCCATGAGCAGCAGGGCGGCGCCCATCAGGATCAACGGATCCGCGCCGGTGGCTTGAATCGCGCTACCGATACCGTCGAGTTCCAGAGTCCCGGTCAGGCCGTAGAGCAGCACCGTGCCCATGAGAAAGCAGGAAGAGGCGACGGCGCCAGTGATGAAGTACTTCATGCCGCCTTCCACGGATTCCTGGCGGAATCGCACGGTGGCTGTGAGCACGTAAAGCGGCAGGCTCAGAAGCTCCAGGCCGAGGAACATCATCAAAAGATTCGTGGTGGAAGCGAAAAGCATCATGCCCACCGCTGAAAAGAGCAGCAGTGAAAGCGTCTCGCCTTTCACCCAGCCTTCGTGATGCAGGTGATCCCAAAGCTGAAGCAGCGCCATCATGGCCGCTACGGTCACAAAGATCCCCGAAAACTGTCCCAAGCGGTCCATCTTCAGATGCGAGAAGAAGACGTTCTGGCCCGTGGCCCACACCTTCGTGAAATAGAAAAAACTTACGCCCAGCGCAAGCAGGGCCATGCCGAACATGGCGGCTCGCACGGATTTCACTGTGTCCTGATCCTTGTCCAGGCTGGCGAGGGGAATGAGACAGGCCGCGGCGGCGGGCACCAGCAGGGGCATGAGTGCGGCCCAGTTTTCGGAAGTGAGGTTCATTTCCGCACCTCTTTACCTGCAATAGCTACGGGGGCTACCGGAGCCAGTGTGACTCCATTGGCTGCCAACTCGCCGTTCGACGCAGACCCAGGTTTAGGCACAGGTTGTACTTTCATCCGCGGTTCCGGCGCCTTCACCGTGTCCAGCAAGTGGGTGATGGGCTGCTCGGAGATGGCGATAAATGAACTGGGATGCAAGCCCATCCAAAAGATGAGCAGCACGATGGGCACCATCACCGCGATCTCCCGCACTGAAAGATCTGAATGAAGGTGTTGGGTTCCACTGTCTTCATCCGGATTCACGGGACCCCAGAATACTTTTTTCACCATCCAGAGCATGTAGACCGCGCCAAGGAGAACGCCCAGCGTCGCCACGCTGGCGAAGGCGCGGCCCCATGGGAAGCCTGAAATGTAGGTGCCGTTCAGGATCAGGAACTCGCCCACGAAACCGTTGGTGAGCGGCAGGCCAATGGAGCTGAGGGTGACGATGAAGAAGAAGGTGGTGAAGACCGGCATTTTGCTGGCCACACCGCCGAAGTCCGAGATCATGCGCGTGTGGGCGCGGTCGTAGAGCATTCCAACCAGCAGGAACAGCGCGCCCGTGCTGATGCCATGGCTGAGCATCTGGAGCATGGCGCCCTGGGTACCGATGACCGTCATGGAGGCGAGCCCCAGCATCACGAAGCCCATGTGGGATACGGAGCTGTAGGCTACGAGTTTCTTGATGTCCCGCTGCACCATGGCCACCAGCGCGCCATAGATGATGGCAATGACCGAGAGCATCGCGATGGGTTTCGCATAATGCAAAAAAGCATCGGGAAACATCGGAATGGCAAAGCGTATGAAACCGTAGGAACCAAGCTTAAGCAACACGCCCGCCAGGATCACAGAACCGGCGGTGGGTGCCTGCACATGCGCATCCGGCAACCAGGTATGCAGCGGAAAAAGTGGCACCTTGATGGCAAAGGCCAGCGCGAAGGCCAGGAATAAGGTGCACTGGACACTGAACGGCAAGCCCAGCGCCGTTTCCGCCATGATCGCTGGCACGAAGGTTCCCGCCTTGGTGGCTAGGTAAAGTAGCGCCACCAGCCATAGCAGCGAGCCCGACAAGGTGTACAGAAAGAACTTGTTCGCGGCGTACTTCCTTTCATCACCGCCCCAGACGCCGATCATGAAATACATGGGGATCAGCATCGCTTCCCAGAACAGGTAGAAGAACAGCAGGTCCTGGGCCATGAACGCGCCGAGCATCCCTGATTCCAGGATCAGGATGAGCGCCATGAAAGGCCCGGCGCGCTGGGTGACGCTGCGGTAGGTGCCCAGCATGGTGAGCGGTGTCAGGAACGTGGTCAGCATCACCAGCCAGAGATTCAGGCCATCAATGGAAAGGGAATAATCCACCGGCAGACCCATCACTGAAAACCAGGGCATGTGCTCGGCGAACACCAGGCTCATTGGACCCTCGGGTTGCACTGTCAGCAGGCGCGCGGCGCTGATGAAGAAAAGGCCCGCGGCGCCGAATATCGCCAGAAGCTTTGCCAGCGACGCCTGCTTTTCAGGGAAGCAGAGGATCAGCAGTCCCCAGATCGCCGGCGCGAAAACCAGAAAGGTCAGAAGGTGATTGTTCATCCACTCAGTCATCAGGGGCCTACTTCAGGAAAATGTAGAGCAGCACCAGGACGCCAAGGCCCATGCTGAGCACGTAGTTGCGAACGCGGCCCGTTTGCAGGAGCGCGGTGAAGTCGCCCGCCACGCGGGTCAGGGCGCCCGGCAAGTTCACGCCGATGCCGTCAATGATGATCACGTCGAAGAGCTTCCACAGCACGTTGCCGAACCAGCGCGTGGGCCGCAGCAGGTAGCCTTCCACCAATTCATCTATGAAATATTTATTGAGTAGGATCGCATGCGCGCCGGGAAATTTCGCGGCGAGACGCTCCGATTTTTCGGTTCCGTTCTTGTAGAGTGACCAACCGAATAATCCAAACCCAACCGCGGCGGCCACGGAAATACCCATGAGGAGGATTGCTGGGCCTTCATGAATGGACGCTTCCGCCTCCACGCGCCCGTAAGTGAGCGCGGGCTCTAACCAATGTTCAATGGCGAAGGTTCCGCCGAGCACCTTTGGAATGCCCCAGAAGCCCGCCAACACCGAGCCCACCGCCAGGGCAAGCAGGGGCAAGGTCATGGTCATCGGTGATTCATGCGCGTGCTCAAAGGCGTGCGAGTCCCGGGGTTCACCCAGGAAGGCCAGGGCCATGAGCCGCGCCATGTAGAAGGCCGTGCAGCAGGCCGCCACCAGGCCGATGGCCCACAGAGCGGGGCTCTTCAGGAAGGCCAGATACAGGATTTCGTCCTTGCTGAAAAAGCCCGAAAAACCAGGTATGCCCATGATGCAAAGCGTGGCGATGAGCATGGTCCAGAACGTGATGGGTAACTTCTTCTTCAGCCCGCCCATGCGGAATAAATCTTGTTCGTGATGCATCGCATGGATCACAGAACCCGCCCCAAGGAAGAGCAGGGCCTTGAACCAGGCGTGGGTGAACACATGGAAGAACCCGGCGGCGAACCCGGCGGAGCCAAGGCCCAGGAACATGTAGCCCAACTGCGAAACGGTGGAGTAGGCGAGCACCTTTTTGATGTCTCTCTGAACCAGTCCGATGGTCGCCGCGAGCAGCGCCGTCAAGCCACCCACCCAGGCGATGGTGGTCATGGTCAAGGGCGTTAGAGTGAACACCGGCGCCAACCTGCAGATCATGTAGATGCCGCTGGTCACCATGGTCGCCGCGTGGATCAGAGCGGAAACGGGGGTCGGGCCAGCCATGGCGTCCGGCAGCCAAAGGTAGAGCGGAATTTGTGCGGATTTACCTGTGGCGCCCACGAAAAGCATGAGGGTGGCGAAGGTCAAAACACCGAAACCGACCTCGGTCTGCATGTGTCCGGCCTGGTTCAGAATGTCGCCGATGGTGAGCGTGCCGAACAGCGCGAACAAGGCCATCATGCCAATGGCCATGCCCATATCGCCAGTCCGGTTGAAGAGGAAAGCCTTCAGCCCCGCGGCGGGCGCGATTTCCGTCTTAAAGGCAAAGCCAATGAGCAGATAGGAGCAAAGGCCCACGCCTTCCCAACCCACGAAGAGCAGGGGCAGCGAATTGCCAAGCACGAGCGTGAGCATGAAGAACACAAAGAGATTCAAGTAGCAGAAGTAGCGGGCGTAGCCTTCTTCTTCGTGCATGTAGCCCACGGAATAAAGATGGATCAATGCACTGATGCCCGTCACCACCAGCATCATGGTTCCCGACAGGGGATCAATGGTCAGGCCGAAGGGGACAGTCAATGAGCCCGTTGCCATCCAAGTGCCATAAACGAGATCCAGCCGTTGACCGGGCGCATCCTTCATGGCGAAGAAAACCCATAGCGCGATGAGGAATGAAGCGACCACGGTGCCCACGCCCACTACGGACACAGCGGTCTTGCCAGCCTTCTTGCCGATGAGGCCGTTGAAGGCAGCGCCAATGAGCGGAAGGATCGGGATGAGCCAGGCTATCTTCTGCATCAGATTCTCATTGCCTCAGCGAATCCGCGCGATCAGCGTCGGTGGTTTTGCGGTGGCGGAAAAGGGCGATGACCAGCGCCAAGCCGATGGCGGCTTCGCAGGCGGCAACGCCCAGGATGAAAAGATAAAAGACCGTGCCCGTCACGTCTCCGCCGCGAAAGCGCGCGAAGGCCAGCAGCGCCACATTGGCGGCGTTGAGCATCAATTCGATACCCATGAATTGCATGAGCAGCGTGCGCCGCAGCAGCACGGTCGCCAGCCCGATGATGAAAAGCAGAAGCGCGACAAGAATGTAGCCCTGCAGGGAACCATTGATCAGGGTGCCCATCACAGCTCCTTTTTAGTCAGGGCCACGGCGCCCACCATGGCCGCCAGCAGCAGCAGGCCAATGATTTCAAAACCCAAAAGGTAGTGCCTGAAGATCTCTTCGCCCACTCGGTGCAGGTCCATGCCTTCCACCGGGCGGACAGCGTTGTTGATGTCTGCCAAGGCCTTGGACCCCGTCACGATACGGAAGGCAAAAGCGCCAAATACCGCTATCAGGGCTGCGCCCACCCAGCGCTGGATGGGGCGCGCATGAATGGCGGGTTCTTCTTCGTGGGAGTTCAAAAGCATGATGGTGAAGAGCACCAGCACCATGATGGCACCGCTATAGACGATGATCTGCAGCGCGGCGGCCACCGGATTTGAGAGCATCAGAAAGAGCCCCGCCACGCCGAAAAAGGTGAGCACCATGCAAAGCCCAGCCACGATGACATTCTTCTGCTGGAACATGGCGAGCGCGCCGATGATCGTGATCAGAGCAAACAGGAGAAACATTATACGCTCCTATACCGAATCGGTACGATGGTCAGCAGGGCCGGCATGGCCGGAGTTGAAAGTGGGGCGCGATGGCGTGGCCGGGCTCTCTTCGCTTTGAGTCAGCCGAGCCTTTCCATCCGCGTCAGCGTAGGTGTTCATGAGATCCCATTTGCCGAAGTCCATGCTGAGCCGGTCGTAGGCCGCCAATTCGTACTCGTTGCGCAGCCAGATCGCATCCTTGGG
>JANOLT010000105.1:0-3055 GCA_031419915.1 Holophagaceae bacterium | reverse complement strand
AGCCATGCGAATGGAGCCCAAGCTGGACGTCCGTCGCAAAGCCGTCCTGGATGTCAAAAACCCGTTCTACACACCTAAAGTCTGAGGTCCCCATGCAGTATGTTAATTTGGGTAACACCGGTCTGAAAGTCTCACGTTTGAGCCTTCGCAGATGACCAGGCCGCCCCGCTCGAAGGGCGCCAGTTGGGCTTCCCAGGTGTCTATCAAGGGCAAAAGGTTTTTCGTTCCGGCGACAACGCGAAGGGCATTCCAATCCACGCCACGATGCAGCCGCAGGCCCAGCATGGGGATTTCCGCCAGTGACTCAATCGCATCCAGCTCCTGGATTTCCACGCCCGCCCGGCCATCGGCCCAGGCGGGGATATTGCCTTCTTCGGTCCAGCGGAAATCGCCCAGGTGGGATGCCGCGCTGGGGCCGATGCCCAGGTAGGGCCGCCGCTCCCAGTAACGCGAATTGTGTTTGGATTCGGCCCCTGGTTTTCCATAGTTGCTGATCTCGTAAGGGGGCAGTCCCAAGCGCGGCAATTCGATCTGCAATGCCTCGAAAACAGTGGCCACGTCGTCTTCCGAAGGCAAGGTCAAGCGCCCTGCGTCCACGTCTGCTTTGAGTGGACAGTTCTTGTCCAGATCCAAAAGATAGATGCTCATGTGTTCGAGGCCGGTTGCCACCATGCGACGGGCGTCATCAAGCACGCGGGACAGATCCTGGCCGGGGATGCCCACCATGAGATCTCCGCTGCGCCGCTGGAAACCCGCCTGCCGCGCCAGTTCCAGGGATTCCATGGCCGCGCTGCCATCGTGGATTCGGCCCAACCGCCTCAGCAATTCATCATCCAGCGTCTGCACCCCCAGACTGATGCGGTCCCATCCGAGCGCCTTAGCACCCTGCAGCCAGGCGAGATCCACCGTCCCGGGATTGGCTTCCAGTGTGGCTTCCGCCAAAGGCGAGAGATCGAACGCTTCGTGGGCGGCATTTGTCAGTGCGCCCAATTCGTCCAGGCTCATCAACGATGGTGTGCCGCCTCCGAGATACAGGGTGTCCACCTTCGGGTGTTCCAACGCGTCGCCCCAGCTCCGCACCTGCGCGACAAGTCGGGCTACGGTGGTGGGCTGAAGTGAATCATCCCGGGTGGTGACGAAGGAACAATAGGTGCAGCGGTCCCGGCAAAAGGGCAAGTGTAGATACAACCCCAGCGGTTCCGCGTGGGCCGCTTGACGAAGCCTGGAGAGATGAGGAATCAGGGCTTCGATCAGGGTTCCACCACCATTTGCCGGAGCGACTGTTTCATGGCCGCTGCATCCTGAATGTATTTCCACGGAAGAGACGCGGCATGGGAGCCAGCGTCAAGGTCCCTGAGACGGGCATCCAGAGTCTTTTTGTGATCCATGGACAGGGATTTCCCGCCGCCGAGATTCAGTTCCAGCAGCAACAGATTCCCGGTCAGGCGCTGGACCTGGGCCTTGTACACAAAGCGCGCCAGCGTTACCTGCGCAGCGCCGAAACCCAGCACCACGAAGAAGAGCATCACCAGGCCCTTCGCGGCACCTTTCATTCTTGAAGCCAGGAGCCAGCCCAGCAGCACCAGCAACAGCAACGAGGCCAAAGGCAGCGCAGACAACACCCAAAGACCATTGCCCCAGAAACTGTCCATGAAGATTCGATCCGCCGCCGCTTCCAGCTCCACGCGATCGCCCTTGGCGCGGGCATCGCCCAGTCTCTGGGCGAGCAATTCCCAGAAACCCCACTGGGACTCAGAGCGCGACTGGTTCGGCAGCGCAGAAATTTGCTCTGGGCCCGGTTTTGGCAAGGGCTTGAGGAGCCCTGATGTCTTGGTGTTCTGCTCGGGCGGCAGCCCCATTTCCTTGGCTCCCGGCGGAGGGGGCGTGGTGGTGATGTGGAGCTTTCCTTTGGCGTCCTCCCAGCGGTAGATCTGCGATGGGGCAGGCGCTGGTTTCTGGGCATAGAGACTCAAGCCGTTCAAGCCGGGGAGCCCCAAGGCGGAAATCAGAAGCATGAAGATGAAGAACCGTCGCCTGGTCATCCTTCAAAGTGCCCGTCCAGAATCTCACACCAGAAGTGGTACACCATCTGGTGGACCTCCTGGATGCGCGCGGTGACGGTGGATGGCACCACCAACGCGTCGTCAACAATGCCTTTGAGCTGGCCGCCATCCCGACCCAACAGGCCCAAAGTGTGAACACCCAAGTGCTTGGCGGATTCCACGGCCTTGATGACATTGGCGCTGTTACCCGAAGTGGAGATTCCGATGAGCAGATCCCCGGGCCGGGCAAGGGCCTCGACCTGGCGCGAGAAAATGAAATCGAACCCATAGTCGTTGCCGATGGCGGTGAGCGCCGAGGTATCCGTGGTGAGGGCGATACCGGCCAGCGCCCTGCGCTCCTTCAAATAACGCCCCGAAAGCTCCGCCGCCAAGTGCTGGGCATCCGCAGCACTGCCACCGTTGCCACAGATCAGGATCTTGCAGCCCCGCCGCAGTCGCTCAGCCATGTCGTCGGCCTGGGCCAAGACATGATCCATCTCCGCATCGAAAAAGCTCTGCCGAAGAACCGCTGAATCCTGAACTTGCCGCATGAGATGAGAACGCATGGGCAGGATTGTGGCAGCTTTTCAGATGCCGATTGGACCATACGCTGGCAAACTCATCAGTGATGCTCGAATTTCTCGCTCTTAAACACCCCATGTTGGTCCACCTTCCCGTGGGCGTGGCATTGCTGCTTCCATTCGCACTGCTTGCCGCGCAACGGTCGGGCCGTGGCATCAAGCCTTGGTGGATCACTAGCCGTTATCTCGCCTGGGCTGGGCTGCTCGGGCTCGTTTGCGCCATGATCAGCGGGTGGTCCTGGGCCCGCCACCTGAACCTTATCCCACCGGGCAAGTTCCTGGCGCCACATCTGCTCAACCCCTCGGCCGAACAATGGCTGCAGGTAACGCTCTGGAAACATCAGATGGCGGCGATCACCTCTGTGGTGCTCGGTTTGCTCACACTTTGGGCCACTTTCCGCAAGCGCCTGGAGCATCAGGGGCTCGGGCTGA
>JANOLT010000104.1:0-3233 GCA_031419915.1 Holophagaceae bacterium | reverse complement strand
GACCTGCTGACGGGGGACGCGGTGCCATTACTGCCCCCCGGCGAAGACCACACCTTGTTGCGCGATGCGCTCCGCGCCGTGAAACCGGGCGAGATCGGATCACCGGGAACCAGCTTTGGGCGCGGCATTCCGCAAATCCTGAAGAGCCTTCCCGAAAAGGAACCCGCCATCCTTTTCGTGCTGAGCGATGGCGAAGAAAGCTGGCTCGCCGAAGCCGACGCCCTGCAGCGAGCATCCTCTGCGTTAAAAAAATCCGGAGTGCCGCTTTACGGAATCGCATTCGGCCAAAGCAGCCCCATTTCCGTAGCCGGAGCCGCGCCGGACAATCCGCGAGAGAAGCCGGAAATGCTTGCCACCACCGCCAATCCAGACTTCCTGCGCCGCCTGGCTGAAGCCAGCGGCGGCCGAATGCTGCATGCGGATGAATCGCCGCTGGAGTTGTTTCAGAAATTGGCCGAAGGCAAGGCCGCACTGCCAGTATCGCGTTCACTCATTCCTTCCCATCCCGAATGGGGCGCGTGGATCGCCATGGCGGGCCTGCTGCTCTGGCTCCTGGCCGCGGGAAAACCGATGGTTGCATGGCGACCCATTCTGTTGGTGTTGCTCATGGTGGGCGCCTCACAGCAAGGACATGGTGCAGCCGCGCTTCCTGACATTCCCTTGCCCCAAGGCGTGAAGGCCTGGCTGGCGCAACGGTCGCTTAATGAAGGTGATCTCATCGAAGCGCGAAAATGGCGGCCCCGCGGCATCAGGCCTAATCACCGCTTGCTGGCCGCAGAGATTGATTTGCGCTCCAAGCATCCAGAAGGCGCGCTGAAAATGCTCGCGCCACTTACGGGTCAAGGCGCGCCTCGGCCAATCCCAGCCTGGCGCGTGCCGGCCCTGCTCATGGCCGCCCGGGCTCAAGTGGCGCTGAACGATATCGATCAGGCCAAGTTCTTGCTGGAACGCCTGCTCATGGAATCGCCGGGCCGGGTTGAAGCCGTTCACGATCTGCAAAGCCTGCTGCCCAATCCCGAACCACCACCGCCCCCCAACCCTAAATCCCCGCCACCGCCCCGCCCCAGCCAGGGTGCGCGACAAGACGAACTGGAGGGCTTCCAACAACGGATGCCAAAGAAACCGAACCCACCGGTCGGTGTGAAGGACATCTGAAATTTTCGATTGCTCATTTTCCTGCGATGAACTTCGCCAGGTTGTCGGGATCCAGGGCGCCCACGTGACGGCGGATTTCCTTGCCATCGGCGTCAATCATGATGAGGGTCGGGTAGGCACTCAGCTTGAATCGTTCCGCCAGCTGCTTGCCCTCGGCGCTGCCGGTGCCGTCCTTGGCTTCCACCATGATGGAGAGAGGCACCACCTTGGCCAGGGCTCCCTGAGCGGTGGGGGTGGGGAATACCTGCTTCTGAAGGAACAGGCAGGGCCCACACCATCCGGCCCAGAGATCCATGAAGATGAGCTTCTTTTCGGCCTTGGCGCGCTTTTGGGCGGCGGCGAGACCATGCTCCCAGCTAACTGAATTGCTGGCTGGACCAGCGGCGATCATCGGAAGGGTGGCGGCGAATAGGGCGGCGGTGAGGTGAGCGATGCGCATGGAATCTCCGTTCAGGTATGGGATGCCACCAAGTGGGGCGGCGTTCCCTCGCAACTTGAGGATATCGCATCAGGCCGCGGCCAATATAAGGGACCGTAACGCGCTTCGAGGTTGCTCGCAGCACCATCCATCGCGTCGGCCTGCGGCCGACAAAAGGGACCGTAACCAAAAAAACAGAAAAGCACAGGTTATTTCGCAACGGTCCCTAAGCTCCCTGAAAACTCTGCCGTAACACTTCTCGACCCGGTCTTCCACCCACAACAATCCCAAAGGAGACTTCCATGCGCCCCTTCCTGGCTCCACTTGCTCTTGCCTTCGTCACCGTTCTGCCCATGGCCGCCCAGACGCAGACCCGCTTCATCAAAGTGGACGTGATCAGCAAATCCATGAACCACCGTCATCACAAAGGGGACGGCCCATCCGAAGTCCATATCCGCCTGCCGCTGAATCTGGCCAAAGGCATCCTTGAAACCATCTCGGATCAGGAGATCAGCATCAATGGCACCGTGGATTCAGAGGGCGGTGCCAAGAAAATCCACAAGACCCAAAAACTGAAGCTGGATCAGCTGGTGAAGCTGCTGGAATCCGCTCGCGCCGGTGATCTGCTCCTGGAAGTCACCACCGACAAGGGTGACCACGTGAAAGTTACCGTCGAGTAAGGGCCCAGAAGGCTCCTGTGTGCCCCGCCCGAAAAGGCGGGGCATTTTTTATCGTGATCCCGATAGCCTAAGGCCATGGAATCCACGACCCAGCTCCGTGTCCGCTATGTTGAAACCGATGCCATGGGCATTGTTCATCACGCGTCTTATGTTGCTTGGCTGGAACTGGGGCGGACGGAACTGTTGCGCGAATTGGGCCAGAGCTACCGCGAGTGGGAGCGGGCCGGGGTCCATCTCACCGTGGGCGAGGTCCACATGAAATACCGCGCGCCGGCCTATTTCGATGACCTGGTGAACGTGCATACCCAAGTGACCGAGGCCACCCGCCGCCGCGTGAGCTTCACCTATCAGATCGAATGCGATGGCGTGCTGCTGGCCGAAGCCAGCACTGTTCACCTGGTCACCGGCGCCAACGGAAAAGCGTGCGTGCTGCCGGATGGATTTCGCCAACTGCTCGGCGGTTGAAACATGCGGTTGCGGCGCAGCCGCGCTCCACAAATCGAAAATCGGCAATCAATTAGTCCTCACCCCTCCCCCTTCCACACGTCCATCGGCATGCGCATGGCCATGGCCAGCAGGTTCGCCAGGGCGTCCATCAGGCGGCGGGTCTCCATTGAAAAAGCGTCGGGCTGAAAACTCTGGAAACTCACCAGTCCGAAGGGCCGTTCGCCCCAGCCCAAGGGAACGCCATACCAGCTCTGGGGCACCAGCCCGCTGATGCGCTCGGCTTCGGAGAACTGCGCGCCTTCGGCCTTGGCTTCTTCAAGGGTGCGGATATAAAGGGGCTTGTGGGCCAGGATGGCTTTGGCTGTCAGGCCGCCTGCATTGGTCATGGAACGGGAGGGCGTATTCCGGGCGCGACCGCCCTCGTGGTACAGGACCCAATGCAGCATGTTGGCGTGATAGTCGGTGATGGCGACGTAGAACGAGGCCAGATTGAGGGGCTTGAAGACCAGTTCCAGCAGGGTGTCCGCCAATAC
>JANOLT010000103.1:0-2034 GCA_031419915.1 Holophagaceae bacterium | reverse complement strand
GCCAGCGTACCCATGGTGAAGAACCTGCAGCTTGAAGTGCTTGAAAAAGTGCTGAGTCCTCGCCTTTGAGGTATGAGCTATGAGCTATGAGCTATGAGGTTCAGTTCGGCGGCGCCTTTGGCGCCATGAATCTCAGGAGCGACCGGCCGCCACCACCACAGGGGACCTCACCCCTCCTTCAGCCGTTCCCAATATTCCCTTGGTGAAAGCACCTTGACGCCGCTCCTAATGCCCCTGGGGTAGTCTGCGGTGTTGCCAGTCACCAGGATGGCGCCGGAAGCCTTCGCCAGTGCCAGGAATACCAGATCGTCGGGATCGGGTCCTTGATAGGGCCAGGCTTCGGGATCAGGTAGTTGGAGGCTCATTTCCACCAGGAAATCCAGCCATTCAGGCGGCAGCCCTTTTTTGGCGAGGTGCGGGCGGCGCACTACCTCCCGATATTCAACGATGATGCTAGGGCAGGTCACGAGCTGAATCTGGCCGTCCAGGGCTTTCAGGACGATCTGGCCACTCGGACCCAGCCGCTGGATGGCGGCGGATACCACGATGTTCGTATCCAGTAATGCCAGCCTCAACGAGATTCCGGAGATTTCGCGCCCTTCGCGCGCGCCTTTTTGGCTTGGCGGGTTTCCTCTATCAAGGCTCGGATGTCTTCGTCCGTCATTTGATCCAAACCCGTGGATTCAGCGATGCGCCAGCTTTTGCGCAGGCTGGCTTTGGCCATGGCTCTTCGAAGCTCCTGATCTTCGAGGATGACGTCCCCTTCTACAGGCACCAGGAAGAAGGCCGGGCCCTGCTGGCCCGAAAGCAGAACCGTTTCCCCGGCTGCCACTTCCCCCAAGGCACTCGCTCCGCGGGTGCGGAAGTCTCGTAAAGACACATGGCGCATGGGAAAACCTCCTTGATTCGAGTGTAGCCAAAACGGCTACGATGGCAAGGGGGCGGGGGTGAGCTATGAGGTATCAGCTCCTAGCCCACAGCCCACCGCCCACAGCCCACCGCCCACAGCCCTCACTCCTCCCGTTCCTTCCTTGGATCAAACGGGATGCCCGCCTTCTTGCAGGCCTGGATGAAGGTCTCGCGGTCGTGACATTTCCGGTAGGCCTCCATGGGTTCGATGGATTTGTCCTTGATGAGTTTCACGAGTACATCGTTTTGCAACATCTGGCCATACTGGCGGCCTGCTTTCATGGCGGCGGGAATTTCCTGAATCTCGCTTTTGCGGATCAGATCCGCGATTTGCGGGTTGTTGAAAATGGTCTCGATGGCCGCCACCCGGCCACCGCCAATCTTCTTCAACAGGGTCTGGCAGAGTACGGCCTTCAGGGAGCCTGCCAGCCGTGCCCGGATGAAAGACTGGTGATCCGGCGCGAAGACTTCACTCAAGCGACTGATGGCATCCAGCGCCGAGGTGGCTGAAAGCATCGCCAGCACCAACCGCCCAGATCCCGCCGCGTCCAATGCCAACTCCACGGTTTCGGCGTCGCGCAATTCCCCCACCACCAGGATGTCTGGGGCCTGGCGTAGGGCGGCGCGGATGGCTTGTTTCTGCCGGGCTGGATCTCGGCCCACTTCCCGCTGGCGCACCAGCGAGTTTCCTTGAAGGAACGGAAACTCGATGGCGTCCTCGATGGTCACGATGAATCCGTGGCGGGATTCGTGGGCAATGGCCACCAGGGCCGAGACCGTGGTGGTGCGCCCGCTGCCGCTGGGTCCCGCGATGACCACCAGACCCTGGTTGAACTGCACCAGGCGGCGGACGGGATCACTCAACCCCAGCGTGTCCGCGTCCGGTACTTCCTTGGGCATGATGCGCAGGGCGACCGCGGGACCCATCGCATCGTGAAAGAGCGAGACCCGCAGGCGGCAGTGCCGGGTCTCGTCGGTGTAGGCGAATTCCGTATCCATGCCCCGTTCAAAAGCCTCCCAATTGGCCTTCGGCGTGATGCCCTTGATCATGGCCGTGAGATCCTTCGCGGGGATAGGCTCGAAACCTTCCACAGATCCAATGCGCCCTTGATGCCGCAGTAGGGG
>JANOLT010000102.1:0-5168 GCA_031419915.1 Holophagaceae bacterium | reverse complement strand
CAGTCGTTTCGGTTGTGGCCAGCGCTATTTTGCAGGGGCGGTGGCGAGCGCCGTGCGAACCGCCTCGGCGAGCTCGATCATCGAGAAAGGTTTAGGCAATCCCGCGCCATTCTGTGTGATACCCACGATGCCCCGGACCAGATTCGCGGAAAAACCCGGATTGCCAGCCTTCAGTCGGATGACGAGCTGCGTGTAAGTTCCTTGCGTGACGAGCTTGATGTCTGCGATTTCTTCCTTGAACGGCCCGGCCTTGGGACTGGAAAGTGAGGGATCCATCAGCGCCTGGATGCTATTCATCGCGTCTTCAGCACGAAGCGGACGGCCCTTTGTAAACTCGGTCTGGGAGCTGGTTTCAGCACTTTTATGGAATGCGAATGTCAGTTCGGTATAGGCCTTGGTCCAGCTCCAGCTCACGCAGGCATCCGACATCAGCTCCAGATTGGGGCCACGCTTCAGCAGGGCCTGATGAGTGAGTGAAAGCAGTTTCTGGCTGGCCTGATCCTGTCCCTGTCGCGGATCCAGGGTGATGGGAAAATTCTCCCAGGCCAGGACGGCGGTATCACTCCGCGCTCCACCCTGTCGCGAAGCAGGTTGGCAGGCCAGGAGGCCCGCCAGCAGTGCGCTTGCGATGATTTGAACGGGGCGCTTCAAGGCAATCCGCATCATTTTCAGGGAAGCACCCAGGCGCCGAGGACTGCGGCTCTTGAAGCCCCGGTGACTTCGGGCACGTTCCCTGCCACGCCACACGCGCTGGCAGCGCCGAGCAAAGCCCAGGAAACGGCTTCGCGGGCGCCGTTCGGGAACTGATGATCGTCCGCGAAGGACATCTCGGGAAACCGTTCAGTCAGCTCCTGCCGGAGCCTTAGATGGTGTGCGCCCCCGCCGCTGGCGAGGCCGCGCAGGCACGTCGGCAGTGGATCCATACGCCGCAATTCCGAGGCCACGGACTGGGCTGTGAAGGCCGCGAGCGTAGCGAGACGATCGGGCAGGGGCAGTGATTCCAGCGGGGCCGATTCTGTTTGAAGCCATGCGGAGCCGAAGATTTCCCGGCCCGTGGATTTGGGTGGAGCCGCGGAAAAAAAAGAATGCGACATCCAGCGCGCAAGCAGTGCCTCATCCACATTCCCCGATGCGTAAGCACCCATGGGATCGAAGGGGATGCCGAGCCATTTTTCTGCCGCGAGGTCCAGCAGCGACATGCCGGGGCCCACGTCCCAGGCCCGCAGATAAGCTCCATCCCAGACTGTGATGTTGGCGATGCCGCCGAGATTCAAGGCCACCCATGGTTCAGCCCGACCCCGTAGCCACAGCTCCGTCAGCGTTACCAGCGGCGCGCCCTGGCCTCCCAGCGCCATATCCATGCGCCGCAGGTCAAAGACCACTGGACAGCGCAAGGCTTCGCAAAGCACGTAGGGATCCGCCAACTGGAGGGTGGCGCCATCTTGCGGATGATGCTGGATGGTCTGGCCATGCAGGGAGGCCATGTGGGGGATCCATCCCGATTCTTTTACGAGCAGCCCGGCGGCGTGGGCATGATGATTCCCCAATCGTCGCTGTAGCACCGCGATCTGGGATGGCTTGAGCCGATCCGCGGCGGCTTCCACCACGGCTTCCCGCAGCTCCACCGGGTAGGGCTCATGGCGATGGGCCAGCAGCGCCCGAAAGGGAAGGTCGCCATGAAATCCATGCGGGTCCACTTCAACGAGCGCGGCATCCACGCCATCCGCCGAGGTTCCTGACATGAGCCCCAGCACGTGCCAGGGGCCCTGCTCCGGAAGGCCTGGAATGCGCCAATTGGAAAGATTGGAGGACATGAATGGATGATGGCAGGAATTTTTTGGGCTGTGGCTGTTGGCTGTGGGCCATCAGCTATGAGCCATCAGCCAATGTGGTGGCGCCTTTGGCACACCATTCAATAAAGAGCGAAAGCTCAGCTCATAGCTCATAGCTCATAGCTGATAGCTCAATAGCTCATGGGCTATCATCCTCGCTATGCTTTTCCTTTCCACGGAGTCGCCATGGCCATTTCGTTTTCCTTCATTGAGGCGGTTTCTAACAGCGCGTTGCTATTGCTGTTGAAACGCCGCGACGAAGCGGATGGAGGAATTTCCATGGGCTTCGTCATTTTTATCATCATCGTGGGAATCGTTGCCTTCATCATCATGAAGAACCGCAGCAGTTCTCCGTCTACGGGCCCCCTGCCGGCTCCGGGAAATCGCCAGGGGGGTGGCAGCGGAGCGGCCATGCCCAACTTCGTGAACCCCTACGACGAATGCCCCAGCTGTGGCGCCAAGGGCGACAAAATGAAATCCACCTGGGATGGTATGCGCAAGGTGCAGTGGACCTGCGGGTACTGCGGCACCCTGGCGGGCGTGCAAGAACTGAAGGACGAAGAACTCCCCGCTTCGGCCAAGGCGCGGCTCGGCATCGGCCAGACGACCGGTGCCCAGAACATGATGGGCGGCCCCGGCTATCAGGGCGGTGGCAGTGGCGTGGGCGGGCTGCTGACGGGCATGATGCTCGGCAGCATGCTGGGTGGCAATCACCAGAATCAATCCGGCGATGGCGGATTCGGTTCCAGCGGCGAGGGCGGCACGAGTTCCAATTCCGATTGGGGTGAATCAGGCGGCAGCGGTTGGGGCGATTCGGGGTCCTCGGATTCAGGCTCCTCTGATTCCGGTGGTGGCTGGGGTGATTCAGGTGGTGGTGACTCCGGCGGCGGTGACAGCGGTGGTGGTGGAGACTCGTGATCTTTTGGTCTATTGATCTATTGATGTAGGTTTTTTCGGGGGGCCATCGCGGCTCCCCTTTTTTTGCTGCATCCAAGCGCGGAATGGGTACATTCTTGGGCAGCTCAAACCACACAACTTTCACCTGGATCATCTGGAGGACCCATGCGTCCCTTTTCTTCCCGTTTCCTATTCCTGGCATTGGTGGCCAGCGCGCTTCCAGTCCTGGCCCAGACAACCGGCACCGTCACCGGACGAATCCTGGATTCCAAGGGCGCGACCGTGGGCGGGGCGACCGTGCGGTTATCGGGCGCGGGCGTCCAGGGTGTGCGAAATACCATCTCGGATAGGGACGGCAACTATCGCTTCAGCCTCCTGAATCCCGGTCGCTGCACAATCACCGCCACCAAGGACGGCCTGCGCACCGCCAAGTCCGACGCGGCCGTAGGGCTGGACAAGACCGCCACGGTGGATCTGACCATGGGAGCGGTGGCATCCGCCACGGTGGAAGTCGTGGAGCAATCCACCTCCGTGGACGTGAGGGCCACCACCACCGGCGCCAACTACGACAGCGAGACCTTTACCAAGCTGCCCACCACCCGTGACTTCGCAAACATCGCCACCCTGGCCCCGGGCGTCACCCAGGACCTCGCCGGCCTGAAGATCTACGGCGGCACCGGCGCCGAGAACAGCTACGTGGTGGATGGTATCAACACCACCAACGTGGAATTCGGCACTCAGGGCAAGAAGATCCCCGTCGAATTCATCCAGGAATTCCAGGTGAAGACCGGCGGCTATGAGGCCGAATATGGCAAGGCCCTGGGCGGCATAATCAACGTGATCACCAAGTCCGGTGGCAATGAATTCACGGGGGATGTTTTCGGCTATTTCGACGGCAATAGCCTGCGGGCGACCAACAAGAACAAGGGTGGAACCTCGGTCCCTATTCCCGTGAGTTTCCAGAACACCGACTACGGGTTCGACTTTGGTGGTCCCATCATCAAGGACAAACTCTGGTTCTTCGTGGCCTACGACCGCAGCACCACCACTGCCAAGAACACCATCCTCGGCTCCACGAACACGGCCGCCACCGACACTACGCGGGACCTCTTCGCCGGGAAACTCACCTGGCGCCTCACCGATAGCCAGACCATGGTGGCCTCGTTCGTGGGCGATCCTGAGAAGAGCACCGGCGCGGTGAAAAAAACCTTGGGGCCTTCATCCACCTGGGACGGCGAAAGGAAAATCGGAGGTACAGATTTTAGCCTGCGCTATGAAATCAATGGCGAATCCTGGTTCGCTCAGATTCAACTGAGCAAGCACAGGGAAACGAACTCCACACTTCCTAAAGGGGCCAACGGCCAGAGCATCCAACAGGTCGACAATACGAATAACGGCGCCACCATTGGTGGTTTCGGGCGCTTCGACCAGAAGGATTTCACCCGCGATACGATCGCGGGGTCCATCACGAAATATTTTGGCGGCCACGAGTTGAAGGCGGGCTTCGATCTGCAGACGGATAAGGCCGATATCAGCCGCGGTTATTCAGGTGGTCAGCTGGTGACAATACTTCAAAATCAGGGCGCTGGCACATTCATCTATTCGCATTATTATTGGACCACGGCGAACGGCAGCATCACGCCGACTACAAACAATGCCCCGAGCATCACGTTTACCTCCAAACCCAAGCACGAGAGCCAGGCCTATTTCATCCAGGACAAATGGACCCTGAACAGCCATTGGAATTTCAATCTGGGTCTTCGCCTGGATCAGACGGACATCAAGGACCAGTTCGGAGTGAAGGTGATCTCCCTCAAGGATCAGTTGGCCCCACGCATCGGCGTGGTCTACGACTGGAAGGGCAAGGGCCAGGACAAGATCTACGTGAGTTTTTCGCGCTTCTACCAGCAAGTTCCCTTGGATCTGGTGATTCGTTCTTTCAGCGTAGAACGCAATCCGACCATCTATAATTTCAGCGCTGTGAGTACCACTCCTAATCCTGCGGCCTCGGCCGCCCTTACGTCACCCACACCATCCAGCATTGTGGGTTCCTACATTGAACCCGTTGATCGCGATCTAAAAGGCTCCTACAACGATGAGTTCATCCTGGGAGCCGAGACCACGCTGAACAACCGCTATGTCGTTGGCGCGAAATTCATCCGTCGTTATCTGGGCCGGGCCATCGAGGACGGCCTGGACGTGAACTCCGCTCTGGGGGACTACTTCATCATGAACCCCGGCCAGAGCCACGATGCGGGCGTGACCTATCCCCAGGCCATCCGCGATTACAAGGCCGTGGAACTGACGGCCCAGCGGAAATTCTCCGACAACTACACCTGGCAGCTGAGCTACATCTGGAGCAAGCTCGACGGCAACTACGAGGGCGCTTACCAGGGCATCGGTGGCGTGGATGGCACCGGCCAGTTGGATCCGAACATC
>JANOLT010000101.1:0-1821 GCA_031419915.1 Holophagaceae bacterium | reverse complement strand
CTTTTTCACCACTCGTCTTTTTTTGAGAAGAAGTTATACGGCAGCCCTCGCTATTTCCTGGAGTGTGGCAACTTGGGGCCCGGGGAAAAAAAAGATTTCACCGCCAAGACGCCAAGAACGCCAAGCTCCACCATCCTCGATTTAGGCCCAAACCGCTTCACGGGGGCGCGGAGCGCCGCCGGGCCGCCTGAATTTTATCCGTGAGGCTGGCGCATGTCGGCTTTCTTGGCGCTCTTGGCGGTGAATCAGTTTTTTGGTTGCGGCACGTGGCCGCGCTGTGGATCCCAATCCTTTTTTCTTTTTCTGTGGATGATCATGGGGTGCTTCGGGTGCGGCATGTGGGCGTGCTGCGTTCTTTCGCGTGCATTCGCGTCATTCGCGGTCCCGATTTTATTTGAATGGATTGTACGCCTTACTCGTACCGCAACGCCTCAATCGGATTCTGCCGAGCAGCTTTCAGCGCGGGCCAAAGTCCGAAGATCAGGCCTACGGCGGTGCTGACACCGAAACCCAACAGCACGCTCCAGAGCGGCGCGGCGGCAGGGAAGTCGAAGATCGCTTTCACCAGCATGGGAATGCCCAGACCCACCACGATTCCAATGGCGCCGCCAATGCCGGTGAGGCTCACGGCCTCCACCAGAAACTGCATGGCGATGTCCTTGCGGGTGGCGCCCAGGGCTTTCCGCACGCCGATCTCGCGGGTGCGCTCGGTGACGGTCACCAGCATGATGTTCATCACGCCGACGCCGCCCACCAGCAGCGCGATGCTGGCGATAAGGATCATGGCGCCGGCGATGCCCGAGGTGATCTGATTGAAACTCTTCAACTGGGCTTCGCTAGTGAAGATCGCGAAATCGTTGGGCTCGCTCGCTTTCAGGCCGCGGCGGGCACGGAGAATGGCCACTTCCTGATCGGTCATCTCCTGGATCTTTTTCGGGTCCTTGGGCACCGTGGCGATATGGATGGTGTCGCCACGGCCGTTCTTCACCTGGGGCCACATGGAATCAAAAGTGCTGATGGGCATCAGCAGGATATTGTCCGCATCGCCACCGAACAGGCTGCCCTTCTTTTCCAGCAGGCCCACCACGCGAAAGCCGACGCCATTGATGAAAACCTCGCGGTTGATGGGGTCCTTCTTCTGGAAGAGCGCTTCGGCGGTTTCGGGGCCCAACACGCAGGTGCGGCTGGCGTGGATCAGGTCGGCATCCACCAGGAACCGCCCATCCTGGACGAAGGAATTATTCGCCGGGGCATAGTCGGGGTTGGTGCCGATGAGCATGGGACCATTGGCCTCCTTGCCCGATGCGTTCTTCACTGTGACGGTCCCTATCCCAGGGCCGAAGAGATACCGCTCCTGGCTCACGGCCATGGCAAGCGTGCCCAGACGTTTCAGGGCTTCGGCATCTTCGATGGTGAGATCGCGGCGCTTGCGCTGCTCCTCGGGAACAGGCCCGCCGCCACCGAAGCGTGGCTCGTATTTCTGGAACTGCACCAGCGTGGTTCCAAAAGAGGAAAAGCTCTCGGTCACCGCGTTGTTGAAGCCCACCACGAAGCTCACCATGGAGATGACCGTCGCCACTCCCGCCACGATTCCCAGCAGCGTCAGGAAGCTGCGGAGCTTCTGCGAGACCATGGACCGGAACGCGAACCTCACGTTCTCGGGGCCGATGGAGCGTAGCGTTTTTGGTTTAATTCGCGAGGCCATGATGTTTGATGTCTCCGTTCACTCAGCTCGAAGCGCGTCAATGACCGGCAGGTTGGAGGCACGGTAGGCCGGCAGGAAGCCCGCGGCGATGCCCACCAGGGTCGAGAGCGTCACGC
>JANOLT010000100.1:0-5030 GCA_031419915.1 Holophagaceae bacterium | reverse complement strand
CTGGTCTTCGAACACGACCCCGACATCCCCAGTGGCACCGTGAGCCAGGATGCCAAAGGGAGGTACGTGGTCACGCCGGTGGCGGTCTAGCGACACCTGGGAAGCGGAATATGTGCAGGTCATGGGCAGTGCGCTGCGGCCCTTCCTGGATCGCCATTGCTGCTAGGCTCTCTTCGTGCGAATGTCCATGCTGTCGAAGTTACTGGGGTTGGCCTTAGTGGGCTACGGGGTGCTATGCCTGCTGGTGGTGGTGTTCCAGCGCGGGTTCATGTACTTTCCGAGCCACGCGCCGGAGGCCGAGGCCTTGCGCGTGGCCAGGGGCTTGGGGCTGGAGGCGTGGCGCGACGACCGCGGGAACCTGATAGGCTGGCGCGCGCCGAAGCCAGCGCCGGGCATCCGGGTGCTGGTCTTCCACGGCAACGCCGGCAGCGCCCTGGACCGTGACTATTACCTTGAGCTGCTGGGAAGTGCCGGCACAGAGGTGATCCTCTTCGAGTATCCCGGCTATGGCTCGCGCGCTGGCGAGCCATCCCAGGCCAGCTTCGTCCAGGGCGCGATGCAGGCTTTGGCCCAACTGCGGAAGGAAGCCCCGGGGCCCGTCTGGCTCCTGGGTGAGAGCCTGGGCGGCGGCGTCGCCTCGCAGGTGGCCGCCCACAGGCCCTCGGACATAGCGGGGCTATTGCTGGTCACGCCCTTCGCCCGCATGACCGATGTCGCTGCTTGGCATTACCCCTACCTGCCTGTGCGGCTCCTGCTGTGGGACCGCTGGGACAACCTGTCAGCGCTTGCGGCCTATCAAGGGCCCATGGGTCTCTTCATCGCGGGTCGGGATGAGGTGGTCGGCGCATCCCAAGGGCACCTGCTCGCAGGATCCCTTGGGGCCCGGGCTCGGCTCTGGGAGCAGCCCGAGGCCGGCCATAACAATTTCAACACCCGCCCCGACGCCCACCCCTGGCCCGAGATCCGAGCCTTCCTTCAGCCAGCCACTACCGATAACCAACTATCCTCTCCCGCGAATTAAGGGCATACTCGGCGCCGGAGGATCATGTATGAGACCCATTTCCTTCTCCCTCAATGGTGTTGATCGCAAACTCACCGTCGACGACACCCGCATGTTGCTGTGGGTGCTGCGCGACGACCTGGGCCTCGACGGCACGAAGTTCGGCTGCGGTGAATCTGTCTGCGGTGCGTGCACGGTGTTGATCAACAATGAAGCGGCCCGCGCCTGCGCAACGCCGATGAGCGCTGTGGACGGCAAACGGGTGGTCACGATCGAAGGGTTGGCCCACGACGAGCATCTGCATCCGGTGCAAGCGGCGTTCGTGAAGCATCTCGGGTTCCAATGCGGCTTCTGCACCAGCGGGATGATCATGGGAGCTCACGCTCTGCTCCTCAAGAACGCCAAGCCCACGCGCTCGCAGATCATCAAAGAGATGGAACCGCACCTGTGCAGATGCGGGGCGCACGTCCGGATCGTGCAGGCCATCGAGAGCGCGTCGGCCGCCATGGCGGGGGGTGTGAAATGAGGCGCGAGAAGGACCAGCCTGAAGTCCCCGAAGGCTGGGGATTTGTTCAGACGATGGACCGGCGTGACTTCCTGAAGCTCACGAGCTCTGGCCTGCTGGTGCTGTGCTCGATAGACCCGCTCCTCGGCCAGGCGGCTCCGGCCACTCAGCGACCCGCCTCCGACATCAACTCCTTCTTGCACATCGGCGCGGATGGACGCGTCACCTGCCTTGTGGGGAAGATCGAGATGGGGCAGGGCGTGATGACGTCGCTCCCGCAGCTCGCCGCGGAAGAGTTGGGCGTATCGCTCTCGTCCGTGGACATCGTGATGGGAGACACGGATCTCTGCCCAACGGATCGGGGCACCTTCGGGTCACTCAGCATCCGCATGTTCGGGCCCACGTTGCGCGCCGCCGCGGCCGAAGCCCGCGCCGTGCTGATGCAGATGGCGGCCGAGCGGCTGCGACTTCCGGTCACTGACCTCGAGGTGCGGGATGGTGTCGTGAGGTCGAAGGCCGACCACGCGAAATGCGTCAGCTATGGTGAATTGACCGCTGGCAAGCGCATTGAGCGGCGTCTGGATGGCCAGGCGATCCTGAAGAATGTTGGCGCGTTCACGATCATGGGCAAATCAGCTCCGCGACGCGACGCGCTGGAGAAGGTCACAGGAAAAGCCAAATTCGCGGGCGATATCGCGCCGAGCGGCGCGCTGCACGCGCGCATCCTGCGGCCACCGTCGCACGGCGCGAAGCTCTTGCGCGCGGATACATCCGCCGCCGAGGCGGTGCCCGGAGTGCGAGTTGTGCATGAGGGTGATCTGATAGCCGTGCTGCACGCGCACTACGACGAGGCCACGCGGGCCTTGGCGCTGATCAAGGCCACTTATTCGCCTTCACTGTCCAAGCTCACCCACGAAACGATTTTCGAGCACCTGCAGAAGGTGGCACCGGAAGCGCGGGCGACGGGTTCGCGCGGGAGCCTGGCGGACGGAGAAAAATCGGCGTCCAAAATCGTCGAACAAACCTACCTCAAAGGCTACGTCGCCCACGCGCCCATCGAGACCCACTCGGCGGTGGCGATGGTTGAGAAGGGCAAGGTCACGGTGTGGGCCGGAACTCAGACGCCGTTCCCGCTCAAGACCCAGATTGCCCGCGCTTTGAATATCGCGCCTGAGAAGGTGCGCGTGATCACGCCTTACGTCGGGGGCGGCTTCGGCGGCAAGAGCGCAAGCATGCAGGGCATCGAAGCGGCGCGCCTCGCTTTTGCCACGGGAAAACCGGTGCGCGTGGTGTGGAGCCGCGAGGAGGAATTCTTCTTCGACACTTTCGACCCTGCTGCGGTCATCAAGATCCGCGCGGGGCTGGACGCCGCGGGAAAAATCATTTTCTGGGACAACACCATCATCGGTCCCGGAGAGCGGGGCTCTGCGCTGTTCTACGATGTGCCACACCATCGCACGGTCGTCCGCGGCGGCTGGAACGGCAACCCTCCTGGCATGCATCCTTTCGCTGTCGGACCGTGGCGGGCGCCGGGCGCCAATGCCAATGTCTTCGCCCGGGAATCGCACCTGGATGTGATGGCGGCGCAGGCTGGCATGGATCCGGTGGAATTCCGCCTGCGGAACCTCACCGATGCGCGCATGCGCAGGGTGCTCGAAGCAGTGGCGAAAAAATTCAGATGGTCGCCGAAGCCAGCGCCGAGCGGTCGCGGATTTGGCATAGCCTGCGGCGACGACGCGGGCACCTACGTGGCGACCATGGCCGAGGTGAAAGTGGACAGGGCTACTGGCAAGATACACGTCGTGCGCGTGGTCTGCGCCCAGGACATGGGGATCGTGGTGAATCCCGAGGGCGCCGCCCAACAGATGGAAGGCTGCATCACCATGGGTCTGGGCTACACCCTGGCGGAGGAGGTCCGATTCAAGGATGGTGTCATCCTCGACACGAATTTCGGAACCTATGAGTTGCCTCGCTTCTCGGATCTGCCGCGTATCGAGACGGTGATTCTGGACTCGCCGGATCTCGCACCCCAAGGCGGTGGCGAGCCAGCCATCATCACCATGGGTGCGGTTCTGGCCAATGCGGTGTTCGACGCGGTCGGCGCACGCGTAGTGCAGTTGCCGATGACGCCAGCGCGGGTGAAAAGCGCGATGAAACGCTAACAAGACACGCTCGGAAGCAGTCCTGGCCGCGTCCGGTAGAATCGAGCCATGCCCCGCCTTCCGGATGCCTTGCGCGCGTTGCGCTATCGCAATTTCCGCCTCTTCATGTCCGGCCAGATGATTTCCCTCATCGGCACGTGGATGCAGACTGTGGCCCAGTCCTGGCTGGTGTACCGGCTCACGGGCGAGGCTTCCATGCTGGGATTCGTGGCCTTCGCGGGGCAGTTTCCGGTGTTCATCCTGGCCTTTGTGGGCGGCATGGCGGCGGACCGGATGCGTCCCCACACCCTCATCGTCATCACCCAAACCACCTCCATGGTGCTGACGTTGATCCTCGCGCTGCTGACCCTCACGGGCCACGTCCAAATCTGGCACATCGTCACCATCTCGCTGCTGCTGGGGGTGGTGAACGCCTTCGATATCCCGGCCCGTCAGGTCTTCGTGGCCCAGACTGTGGCCCGGCCGGACCTCATGAACGCCATCGCCCTGAACTCCTCCATGTTCAACGGAGCCCGCATCGTCGGCCCAGCCGTGGCGGGCCTCCTGGTGGCCACCGTGGGCGAGGGTTGGTGCTTCCTCGTCAACAGCGTGAGCTACCTCGCGGTCATCGCCGGGCTCCTGGCCATGCGACTCGACAGCACCCAGAGGGCACGAGCCTCCGCAGGCGGAAGCGCCATCCTCGAAGGCTTCCGGTTCATCCTCGGGGCCAAACCCGTCCGCGACTTGCTGGTGCTCCTCGGCCTGCTGAGCCTCATGGGCATGCCCTACTCCGTGCTCATGCCCATCTTCGCGGATCAGATCCTCCACGGCGGCCCTAAGGCCCTGGGTCTGCTCATGGGAACCTCCGGCGTGGGCGCCCTGGTGGGTGCCCTCAGCCTCGCGCTCAGGCGGAGCCCGCGAGGGCTCGGACGCTGGATCGCGGCGAGCGCCATGGGCTTCGGCGCGGCGCTCATCGCCTTCTCCATCTCCCGGAGCTTCCCCCTCTCCGTGCTCATCATGCTGCCCGTCGGGTTTACCCTCATGGTGGAGATGGCCTCCAGCAACACGCTGATCCAGATGATGATCCCCGACGCCCTCCGGGGCCGGGTCATGTCCATCTACTCGATGATGTTCATGGGCATGGCTCCCATCGGCGCCCTCATCGGCGGCACCCTTGCGCACAAGCTCGGCGCGCCCCTCACCGTGGCCTTGGGTGGCGGCGGATGTCTGGTGGCGGGGCTGATCTTCGCCCTGCGCCTACCCCAGTGGAAGCAGGGTGCTCAGGTGCTGTACCGAACCGAAGAGGCGGCGCGGAACACGGAGTCAGCGGCGCCTAACGTCTGAACCCGGATTTTGCGATTGCGCGATTCCATTGGCTTCAGGC
>JANOLT010000099.1:0-1638 GCA_031419915.1 Holophagaceae bacterium | reverse complement strand
AACCCACTTTTGCCACCCTCGCCAATGGCGTGAAGCTGCACTACCACATCCAGGGGGGCCCTTCTAAACCATGGCTGGTGCTGCTGAATGGGCTGCTGAGCGATACGACCATGTGGGCGGGCGTGCTGGCAGGGCTGACCGGACAATTTCGGGTTCTGACTTTTGACTCGCGGGGGCAGGGGCGTTCCGATGCGCCGGAACAGGGGCTCTATCCAACGGCTCTGCTGGCCGCGGAAGCCTGGGAACTGATGCAGGTTTTGGGCATCGAAAAGCCATGGCTGGTGGGCCTTTCCAACGGCTCGGCCATGAGCCTGGAACTTCTTGCGGACCACCCTGAATCGTTCGCAGGGGCGGTGCTCACCAGTTCGGTGGCGCGCACCGATTTCGCCATGAGCCTGAAAGCGGAACACTGGGCGCATTGCCTGGAAGTGGGCGGGCCTTTGATGCAATTCGATGCGGTGGCGCCTTTCCTGTGGGGCGATCGCTTTCTCGAAGCCCGCCACGGTGTGTTGCGCGCCTATCACCAGGTGGTGACGGGCCGTGGCCCCATCCAGGGGTCACTCCATCAGATCCGCGGGATCGTGGGCTGGGATATCCGGGATCGGCTGTCCAGGATTTCGGCGCCTGTCCTGCTCCTTTGCGGTGCCGAGGACCTGCTGACCCCACCCTGGCGCTGCCTGGAAACCGCCCAGAGCATCCCCCACTCCCGCTTTGAGCTGGTGGCGGGCATCGGCCATTCCTTTCCCGTGGAGGACCCCAAAGCTTTCGTCCAGCGGGTTATTCACTTCATCGAGCAGGGGTAGGCTTCAGGCATCGGGCTTCAGGCTTCAGGCTTCGTTGTTGATTGCGTCGGCAGTTTGATATGCGTCCAAGGTGTGGAACATCCACTGCAACGAAGCCTGCAGCCTGAAGCCAGTCGGTGCCAACCCGCAACCTCAATTTCGAACCCCTTGAGCTTTGTTGGACTAGCCCAGCCGACCGAAAAGGCATAAACTGGGTCATTCAAGCATCCAACATCTTTGAAGTCCTCACCAATCCATCAATGGGGTTTCCGTGCCTAAAGAAACCGCTAGCGCCGTCTCTTTGAGCCTGTCCGAGCTCAAGCAGCAGCCCATCGGCCGATTAGCGGAGCTGGCCAAGGAATTGGACATCGAAAACCCTCTTTCCATGCGCAGGCAGGAGCTGATGTTCCGTGTGCTGGAATCCCAGGCCAGCCGGGAAGGTAATTTTTTTGCCGAGGGCGTGCTCGAGGTGCTCCCAGAGGGTTTCGGTTTCCTGCGCGCCCCGGAACAGAATTACCTGGCTGGTCCGGAGGACATTTACGTTTCGCCTTCACAAATCCGTAAATTCAATTTGCATACGGGCGATACCCTGAGCGGCATGATCCGGCCGCCCAAAGCCGAAGAGAAATTCTTCGCGCTGCTGCGGGTGGACGCGGTGAATTTCGATCCTCCGCCCGTGGCCAAGGATCGCGCCCACTTTGACAATCTGGTGCCGCTCTATCCGACCGCCATGCTCAAGATGGAACGCGATGCCGCCGAACTCAGCACCCGCGTAATGGACCTGATGACCCCCCTGGGCAAAGGGCAGCGGGCCCTCATCGTGGCCCCTCCACGCACAGGCAAAACGGTGCTGTTG
>JANOLT010000098.1:0-4802 GCA_031419915.1 Holophagaceae bacterium | reverse complement strand
GCGACCCGGTCCGTGACGCTGGCGGCGTGGAGGTGGGCCTTGCCGCCGGCAGCGGCCACCTCTTCGGCCACGGTGGCCAGCGCCGCTTCATCACGACCCAGCAGGTGGATCTCGCCGCCCAGCGCCGCGAAATGGAGCGCTACGGCGCGGCCGATGCCGCGGGAGGCGCCGGTGATGAGAAAGCTGCGGGTCATGCTTCACCTCTAATGTTTAGGGGGCGTTACAGAATAACCTGTGCTTTTCTGGTTGTTCTGTTACGGCCCCTTATGCCGTTCTCGCCATCGGGACGCAAAGGTTATTTTTGAACAACGGCTTTCTTGGCGGGGTTTCCAGAATGCGAGGCCCAGGATCGCCACGCCGCAGAAAATGGCGCAAGGAAGGCTCGCCTCAAGGCCGAAGGCGCCGCCGGTGAGCCATTCCGGGCGACCTTCGAAAACTGGATTCACCCACCCGCGGGTATCCATGGTGCCGCTCACCCCAAAGCCCAGCAGACTGCCTTGCGCCCAGTTCCAGCCCAGGTGAATACCCATCGGCAGAGCCAAGCGTCGCGTCTTTAGATATGCGAGGCCCAGGAGCAGCCCTGCCAGAAAAATATTTATCATTGCCCAAACCTTGACGGAACCAGTCATGCCCGGATTGTCCCGGTGGGCGTACGCGAACCAGAGACCCATGAGCAACAACGAAATCCATGGTCCCGTGCCCTTTATCAAACGCTGAAACAGATAACCCCGGAACAACAATTCCTCGCTGACGGCCACAGCCAGGTAGAGCCAGGCACCGGCCATCAATTCACGAAAACCTGCGCCACCGCTTCGTTGCCAGTGCAAGCCATGGAAGGCAAAGATGCAGCCTGCGACGAGCAGCATCAAGAGCACGCCCCCCATCGCGCCCGCAGCGAAATCCGCTCCCCATCGCAAGGATGGTTTCAATCCCACCACCGGGAAGGGCTCCCGCTCCAGGCGAAGACAGAGGACCGTAACGGCCAGGACGGCCAACGCCATGCCCCATTCAACACCCAACTGCCGCCAGAGTCCCAACATGCCCAAGGCCATCATGCAGAGAGAGAGAAGGGCTGCGAAGCCCAGGATCTTCCATCCATTTCGGACTGAACCGGAGGAGTCGAGAAAGACCCGCGTCATCACGACTTAACGGCCCGCTTCGGCGAAGGCCCTGGCGACTTCCAGATAGACTCTTTCTTCACCGGGTTTCAAAATGCAGGCTCTCGAAAACCAGGAAGCCGCTTCCTTGCGGTGGCCACCCACCAGGAAGGCCCGGCCGAATTCGATGAAGCGGTGCCAGTCGCCGCCCGCCATGAAATAGCGCCCGCATTCCGCTAGGAGCTTGGCCTCCCGTGGCTTCATGCTTCGGGCCTGCCCGGCGCAGGCTTTGAGGATCGCCTTGCGCTCCCCCATGAAAAAAGACTCGCTGAAGGGCGTCTGAGCGACCAGCGCGGAGGCTGCGAACAGGAGGATCGAGATCGTGATGCCGCGCAGCATGGGGCCTCCAGAAAAGGGCTTAGTTTAGGGGCACTGCGAGCAGAAGGGGTGTCAGATTGCGCATGGTGACTTTTGAATCGCGGAATCGGTTCAAAGCGGAATATTGCCGTGTTTCTTGGGCGGCGTGGTGTCCCGTTTCGTTTCGAGCAAGGCCAGGGCCCGTACCAGTTTCTTGCGGGTTTCGCGGGGCAGGATGACCTCGTCCACGAAACCGAATTCCGCGGCGATATAAGGATTGGCAAATTTCTCGTTGTAGTCCGCGATGAGTTCAGCCCGCTTGGCCACTGGATCCGCGGCACTCGCCACGGCCTTGCCGTGGAGGACGTTCACCGCGCCCTCGGCACCCATGACCGCGATTTCCGCAGTGGGATAGGCATAGTTGAAATCCGTGCGGATGTGCTTGGACGCCATCACGCAGTACGCTCCGCCGTAAGCCTTGCGGGTGATGATCGTGATTTTCGGTACGGTGGCTTCGCAAAAGGCGAAGAGCAGTTTCGCGCCGTGGCGGATGATGCCACCATGCTCCTGATTCACGCCAGGCAAGAATCCGGGAACATCCTCGAAGGTGATGATGGGGGTGTTGAAGGCATCGCAGAAACGCACGAATCGGGCGGCCTTCTCACTGGCACTGATATCCAGCACGCCGGCCAGGAAGGCCGGTTGATTGGCCACGATGCCCACGCTGCGGCCCTCAATGCGGGCAAAGCCGACCACGATGTTGGGCGCGAACGCTTCGTGCACCTCGAAAAAATTTGCATCATCCACGATGCCCTTGATGATGAGTCGGATGTCGTAGGGCTTGCTGGCGTCGTCCGGCACCACGCTGTCGAGATCTGGATTCTCCAGCGGTTGCGGAGTTCGCGGCGCCTTGCGGGGCGCTTCGCCCAGGTTGTTGCTGGGCAAAAAGGAAAGCAGTTCGCGGGTGTGGGCGAGCGCCGCCAAGTCGCTCGGCTGAACAAAATGCGCGACGCCGCTCCGCGCGCTGTGGGTGGTGGCCCCACCCAGTTCTTCCTTCGTCACTTCCTCGTGGGTGACGGCCTTGATGACATCGGGCCCCGTCACGAACATATAGCTGGTCCCGCGAACCATGGTGATGAAATCCGTGATGGCGGGGCTATAGACCGCCCCACCCGCGCAGGGTCCCATGATGAGCGAGATCTGCGGAACCACGCCGCTGGCGAGCGTATTCCGGAGAAAAATATCCGCGTAACCACCCAGAGAAACCACGCCTTCCTGGATGCGTGCGCCACCGCTGTCGTTCAGGCCGATGACCGGGCAGCCGATCTTCATCGCCAGATCCATGACCTTGCAGATTTTTTTCGCGTAGCCCTCGGACAGCGAGCCCCCGAAGACCGTGAAATCCTGGGCGAAGATCGCCACGGGGCGACCGTCCACGCGGCCGAAACCCGTGATCACGCCATCCCCGGGAATTTTTTCAAGACCCGGCGTGCGATGCACCATCAGCGCATCCATCTCCTCGAAGGAACCTTCGTCGAGAAAGGCCGCGATGCGTTCCCGGGCCGTGAGCTTGCCGCCCTCGTGCTGCTTTGCGACCCGCGCTTCGCCGCCACCGGCTTGCGCCGCGGCGTGCTTGGCTTTGAGTGTCTCAATTTTTTTCTCAAGGGACATGAAAACTCCGGTCTGCCATCGCGATGACCAAATGATTTTGCCGCAATGGCTTAGCACAACATTAGGACTTCACCTTCTCACCGGTGGCTTTCACCCGCACGGCATCCTCGGGCAGTGCCTCGCCGCCCACCACGTGGAAATGCAGGTGGAACACCGACTGGCTGGCGTCCTTGCCACTGTTCACGATGATGCGGAAACCTGAAGCCGCGATGCCCGCTTCCCGTGCCACTTTTGCGCAAGCTGAAAGCAGGGCGCTGCGGGTCTCCATGGGGAGCTGCTCGAGGTCCGTGAGGTTGGAAACATGCTGCTTGGGGATCACCAGCAGATGCACCTTCGCCCGGGGCTTGATGTCCCAAAAGGCCAGCACGCGGTCATCTTCGAAAACTTTTTTTGAGGGCGCCTTGTTCGCGATGATTTTGCAGAAAATGCAATTGGGATGGGCGCGGTATTCGGGATGCTCATCAACCCAGGAAATGATGGCGGGGGGCGTCTGGCTTGTTGCTTGAGTTGGCGCCTGGACACCCTGTGCCAGCAAGGGCAGGGCGAGGAAAAGGGGAAGAAGAAAGCAGGGCTTCATCGCCCGCCCTTTTTCCAGTCCGCCAAAAAGTTTTCCAGACCCTGATCCGTGAGGGGATGCCTCAGCATCTGATCGAAGACCTTGGGTGGGATGGTGGCGATGTGCGCGCCCGCCAACGCTGCCTCCGTGACGTGCCGGGGTCCCCGGATGGAAGCCGCGAGCACTTGGGTCTGAAGCCCGTAATTGTCGAAGATCTGCACCAGATCCTCGACGATCTCCATGCCGATGTGATTTATGTCGTCGAGACGGCCCACGAAAGGCGAGACCATCGTCGCGCCCGCCTTGGCGGCCATCAGGCCCTGGGTCGCGCTGAAACACAGCGTCACGTTGGTATGGATGCCTTCCTGGCTGAAGGCGTGGCAGGCCTTGAGGCCCTCGGCGGTAAGCGGAACCTTCACCACCACGTTCTTATGGATCTTGGCGAGCTTTCGGCCTTCCGCGATCATTCCCGGTGCATCCGTGGCGATGACTTCGGCGGAAATGGGTCCGTCCACAATGCCGCAGATCTCCTGAATGATCGCCTCGAAGGACTTGCCGCTTTCCTTGGCGATGAGGCTCGGATTCGTGGTCACCCCATCCAGGATCCCCAACTCATTGATGCGCTTGATGTCAGCGATGCTGGCGGTATCGACAAAAAATTTCATAAAAACTCCAGAAAACTCCGCGTCGGGGCCTTTCATTGTCTCAGGGCCTGCCGCAAGCTCAAAGGAATGGAGTTCACCATGCCCCAATCTGAAGTTACTGTCCTCGATAAAGGCTTTGTGCGCCTGGTGGATGTCATGGGCTCGGATTTGTCAGTGGTCAACGCGGCGCGGGTGAGTTTCGGCAAACGCAAGGATACGTTCGATGAGGGTGACAAGAAGCTCATCAAGTACTTGGCCGTCCACGAACACACATCACCGTTCCGCCACGCCTACATGCAGTTCCATGTGAAGGCGCCGATCTTCGTGTTCAGGCAGTGGATGAAACACCAAGTGGGCTGCGCATGGAACGAGGTTTCGGGGAGGTATGTAGAGTTCGCGGATGATGAATTTTTCGTGCCGGCGAGTTTCCGCCAACAAGCCAAGGTGAACAAGCAGGGCAGTGACGGCGAGATCGAG
>JANOLT010000097.1:0-2867 GCA_031419915.1 Holophagaceae bacterium | reverse complement strand
CTGCGCGAGCCCAATGCCGCGCAGCAGAAGGTGATGGAGGAACTGATCCGGCGCAGTGATCGCCTGGTGGTGATGGCCCGCAAGGGCGCGGAGATTCTGCGCGAGACGTACGGGGTCCCGGACGTCAAGGTGGACATCATCCCCCACGGCATCCCGGATATGCCCTTCATGGACTCCAGCTTCTACAAGGCGCAGTTCGGCGTGGAAGGCCGCGTGGTGCTGCTCACCTTCGGGCTGCTGGGGCCGGGCAAGGGCATTGAGTACGCCATTGAAGCGCTGCCGGAGATTGTGAAACGGCATCCCAACGTGGTGTATCTGGTGCTCGGGGCTACCCATCCCCATCTCGTAGCCCGCGAAGGTGAGACCTACCGCCTGGGCCTGGAGCGGCTGGCCGAAGATCGCGGGGTCAAGGAGCACGTGATCTTCTACAATCGCTTCGTATCACTGGACGACCTCAAGGAGTTCATCGGCGCGACGGATATCTACCTGACGCCTTATCTCAACGAGGCGCAGATCACCTCCGGCACGCTGGCCTATGTCTTTGGCGCGGGCAAAGCGGTGGTTTCGACACCCTATTGGCACGCGCAGGAATTGCTAGCGGATGGACGGGGCATCCTGGTGCCCTTCCGCGATCCCCACGCCATTGCCGAGGGCGTGCACGCATTCCTGGACGATCCGGCCCGCATGCAAGCAACGCGCGAGAAGACCTACCAACTGGGGCGCGAGATGATCTGGCCCGCAGTGGCGCAGCGTTACATCGAGTCCTTCCAGCGCGCCCGCACCGAGCGGAGGGCTGCGCCTCGATCGGCCTTTGCGGGGTGGACGCTGGCGAGCCGGCCTTACGATGTGCCTCCGCTCCGGCTTGATCACATCATGCGCATGACCGACGACACCGGCATCATCCAGCACGCCATATACAATGTTCCGAACTATCACGAGGGCTATTGCACCGATGACAACTCGCGGGCCTTCATCCTGTGCAACCTGCTGGATGAACTCGGCGGCCGGCCCCCATCGGAGAGCCTGGATCGCCTAGCCACGAGCTACATTGCATTTCTGTCCGCCGCCATGAACCGCGAGACGGGCCGTTTCCGCAATTTCATGAGCCATGGACGGCAATGGCTGGAGGACTCGGGCAGCGAGGACAGCCATGCGCGGGCGCTCTGGGCTGCGGGCACCGGTGCCGCCCGCTCGCGCAACGAGGGCCACCGGAAGTTGTCCGTCCAGCTCTTCGAGCGCGGGCTGTCCGCGGTGGAAGCCTTCTCCTCGCCACGCGCATGGGCGTTCACGCTGCTGGGCATCCACGAATTTCTGCACCCCTTCCCCGGCCATTCACATGCAAAGGCATTACGCGAAGGGCTGACGCTCAAGCTCATTGGACTATGGAAGAGCCATGCGACCGAGAACTGGCCGTGGTTCGAGTCAAAAGCCACCTACGAAAACGCGCGCCTGTGCCAGGCCCTTCTCCTCAGTGGCCAGTGGATGCCCAACCCCGAGGCGCTGGAGATCGGCCTTAAGTCTTTGAGTTGGCTGGCATCCGTGCAGAAGACCCCGGCAGGCCATTTCCGGCCCATCGGCAGCAACGGTTTCTATGAGATGGACGGCGCCCGCGCGGACTTCGATCAGCAGCCAGTGGAGGCACAGGCGATGGTTTCCGCGTGCCTCGAAGCCTTCCGCGCCACTCAAGATGAATCATGGTCACGCGAGGCGAAGCGGGCCTTCGAGTGGTTCCTCGGCCGCAACGATCTTGGCCTGCCGCTCTACGATTCCAGCAGCGGGGCGTGCAGTGACGGGCTGCACCAGGATCGGGTCAACGAGAACCAGGGTGCAGAATCCACACTGGCCTTCCATCTTTCCCTTGCCGAGATGAACTACGCTGAACACTTAATCGCACCTCCATCGGAAAAGGCCTTATGACTCCCCTCACGATTCGCCGTCACGAGATCACCCTCCTTCCAGAGAGCGCCCGTGTCATCCTTCGCCCCCTCATCCCGTCCAGCGCCCACCGCACCACCACCATCATCGGCCGCGCCCTCGCCTTGACCGAGGAGGACGCCGCGCGCGAGCTGGAAGCCGTGCTCACGGATTTCGACTCCCGGCACCTCGATATCGAGTCGCTCCAGCTTGCGAATTACGAGAGGGTGGTTCCCCACATCTTCACGCAACGTCCCCTCTCCCGCGCGCGCAAGCTCCTGATCGGCGCGCTCTTTTCCATGGAGTACTCACTGGAATCCGCCGCACTCTTCAATCCGTCCATCGTTCCGCATCCGGTCCAGGATGGCGTGCCCGAGGGCGGCTTGCGGTTCATCATGAGCCTGCGCGCCACAGGTGAAGGGCATATCTCTTCCATCGAGTTCCGCACCGGCCTCATCGCGCCCGATGACAACATCCGCATGGACCCCATCTCCCGCTTCGTCACCGTGCCGGAGGTCAATCCCAATCCCAGCTACAAGAAAACGCAGTTCCTCATCAAGCTGCACGAGATGGACTTCGGTAACGGCCACACCGCCGCCGTGATGGAACCCCTTGGGGAGAGCTTCACGCGGAGCGATCTGGATCGAAGCGTGCTCCACATCCGGCGCGAGACACGGCCCATCACCCAGGATCTCAACAGCGCGCTCCGCTGCATCCAGTGGCTCGCCGACTCCAACTATGAGATCAATTTCTCGCCGAAGCTCGCCATGAGTGAGCGCACCATCTTCCCCGTCTCGGCGAACGAGCGCAATGGCATCGAAGACGCGCGCTTCGTCCGTTTCACTGAAAACGATGGGACGGTGATGTATTACGCCACCTACACGGCCTACAACGGACACGCCGTCCTGCCCCAGCTCATCGAAACACAAGACTTCCTCCACTTCCGCGTGCTC
>JANOLT010000096.1:0-1517 GCA_031419915.1 Holophagaceae bacterium | reverse complement strand
CTTCAGCCTGCGCATGGCCGAAGGAGGCTGGCCCGCCGCCCTGCCCTTCCAGCGCAAGCGTTGCGGCTGGCGCGTGGGGATCCTCGGAGGCACCGAATTCCAGGGCGCCAGTGGCACCTGGGAGGCCGCGGCCGAAGGTTTGAGGAGCCTCGTGCGGGTGCTCGAAACACGGCTGAAATCATCGGTCCAAGCGGGTCCCTGCCAGGATGCGGAAGTGGCCCACTTGCTCGGGCTCCAGGCCATGCGGGAAGGGCTCCCCTGGCGCAACAGCCTGGCCCTGCCACCGGCGCCACCAAGCTTCTCCGCTGGGCTCGGCGCCGACGCCCGTTTCCCATCGCCCCTGGAATCGCGCGCCGCCTTCCCCCTTCCGCTGCGGGACCTGCTGCAGCATCCACCCATCGCGCTCCTGCGCGTCCCGGCGGTCCCCAGCGAAGGAGCCGCCGAAGCACTGCTGGCGCGCCTTGGGGCCATGCCCGCCCTGCGTTGGCTCCCACCCGATATGCCCCTGCCCGGCCCCTTCAATCCCGAGCAACCCTGGGCCCCCGCTGGGGACTTCCCCTTCCCTTCGGATCCCAGCGCGGGTGTGCAACAGGGCTTGTTCGGAGAGTGGGAGTGATCACGCCGCCTGCATGTGCTTCAGGGCTTCCAGGTCCGCGAGCAATTCTTCGGGGTCGTTGCACTGGTTCAATTTCTGCCGGAAGGCCACGCCGCCGGGGATGCCTTTAGTGAACCAGGAACCGATTTTTTTAATCTTGTGCAGGGCTTCACGGGGTTCCAGCAATTCGAGGAGGATGCGGAAGAAACGCAGGGTGGCGTCCACCCGCATTTCTGTTGTCACGTGGAATTCCGGGTCCAGCACTTCGCGGAAGATGAAGGGGTTGTAGAGCGCGCCGCGGCCGATCATCACGGCGGCGCAACCAGTTTCCCGATCCATGCGGAAGGCGTCTTGGGGCGTGATCACGTCGCCGTTCCCGATAATGGGATAGCGAACCTTGGCGTCCACGGCGCGGGCGATGATGCTCCAGTCGGCGTTCCCTTCGTATTGCTGAGCCCGGGTGCGGGGGTGGATGGCCAGGGCCTCGATGCCCGCCTGCTCGAACATTTTCAGGAAATCTAAAAATTCGCCGCGCTCTTTTTGCGAGGCATCCCAGCCCGCGCGCATCTTCACGGTAACGGGGATCTTCACGGCTTTGACCATGGCTGAAACACAGGCTTCCGCGAGCCTGACATCTCGCAGCAAGGCCGATCCCGCGCCGCCTTTCGTCACGTTGCTGGCGGGACAACCCATGTTGAGATCCACCATGTCGGCACCGGCCTCTTCGCAAAGCCGCGCGGTCTCGGCCAGCACCGAAGGCGTGCCACCCGAGAGCTGCATGGAGTAGGGATGTTCGCCAGTGTTGGCCATCATCTTCTCGGCCTTGCGGGCGGAACGGATGAGCGCCTCGCTGGAGATCATCTCGCTCACCACGAGCCCCACGCCGCCAATCTCTTTGATGAATTTTCGGAAGGGTTGGTCG
>JANOLT010000095.1:0-9204 GCA_031419915.1 Holophagaceae bacterium | reverse complement strand
GAGACACACCATCTTGGTGGTTTATCTTTTGATCGCGAATCGGGATTAAAGCAGGTCTTCTCGACCCTCTTGTTTCAGTCGTTCAACAATCTGTTTGACGGATTGGGCTTTGTCGCGGTGGCAGATGAGCAGAGCATCGGGCTCGTCCACGACGATGAGATCGCTCACGCCGCTGGCGGCGATGAGCCGGGTGCCACCGAAGAAGGCAGAGTCTTTCACGTCGAGCAGGATGGCTTGGCCCTGCACCACGTTGCCCATGGCATCCGGTTCCTGGAATTCAATGGCGGCGGGCCAGGAGCCCACATCGGACCAGCGGAAATGGGTGGAAACGAGGGCCACGTTCTGGGCCTTCTCCATGAGCGCCACATCAATGGCGACTTGGGGCAATCGTCCATAAATGGCGGGCAGGGTTGCCTCGTCGGCGCCTTGTTTCATCCATTCATCCAAGGGAGCGAGCACCTCGGGACAGTGCTCCGATAGGCCGTGCCTCAGGTCCGCAAGCGTCCACACGAACATGCCTGCGTTCCAATAGTGGCGACCTGAATCGAGGTATTGCAGCGCCATATCCATGGGTGGTTTTTCGCGAAAGGCCAGAACCTTTTGCACTGAATCGCCGCCGCTGTCATCCACCTCGATGTAGCCGTAACCGGTTTCGGGATAGGTGGGCTTGATACCGAAGACCACCAGTTCCCGCTGGGAAGCGGCATGATTCACCGCGGTTTCCACGTCCTTGATGAAGGCTTCAGTATCCCCGATCCAGTGGTCCGCGCTGAGCACCACCATCACGCCTTCAGGAACGCGCCGCTCGATCTCTACCAGGCTCAGGGCCAGGCAAGGCGCGGTGTTGCGGCCCTCCGGCTCCACCAGGATATTTTCCGGCGGCAGTTCGGGAAGCATCGCCCGGGTCTCATCGGCCAGCTCGCGCGTGGTTACCACGAAAATGTGCCGCGGCTCGAAGAAGCCATCCAGCCGATGCACGGTTTGATGCAGCAGCGTTTCCGTGCCGGCGATGGCCAGGAATTGCTTGGGCCGCGAGGACCGTGAGCGGGGCCAGAAACGGGTGCCCTTTCCCCCGGCCATCACGACGGCGACTTTTTGATGTGAGTTAGGCATGATGAATCAGTATCCAAGGGAAATGGCTGCCTAGGCGAGCGGTTTCCCTTGACTTTAAACTATTTTGTAGCTACAATTAAGAATTGGAAGTTTCCTTCGACCCCGACAAGAACGTCCAGAACCTTGAGCTTCGCGGGCTGTCCTTCGAGCGGGTGCCGGAGTTTGCATTTGCAACGGCCTGGATCGTAAAGGCAAACCAGAGAGAGGAGAAACGATATGAGCAAGCGAAGGCCCAACCCTGAAATGATCGACACCGAAAACCCCGAATGGACGGCGAATGACTTCAAGAAGGCCCGTTCCGCCGGTGAGGCACTACCCCCGTCTCTCTTGCACAAGCTGGGCGTGCGCGGCCCCCAAAAGGCCCCCACCAAGGAGTTGATCTCCATCCGCCTTTCCCGGAACGTGGTGGAATCTTTCCGCGCCTCCGGTAACGGCTGGCAGACCCGCATCGACCGCGCCCTGAAGGAATGGCTCAAGACCCAAAAACCGGCCTAAGGCACGGAAAGGTGGCTTCAGCGTGAGAGCACGCGCACCAGACCACTCAGTTCCTTGGGCGGTTCAGGACGGGATTCCAGAACGTAGGAGAGAGGCCTCGCTACCATCTCTCCTGCATGGGTACCCAAGTAAAAGGCGTCTTCTCCTGCCAGGAGCCGATTCACGGCTTCGCAGCCCCAGCGGCTACCCCAGATACGGTCCAGGGCCGTAGGGCTGCCTCCACGCTGGATGTGGCCCAACACCACCACGCGCAGCTCCAGGTTGTGTTCTTTTTTTAGGCGCTCGCCGATGCTGAAGGCGGCGCCACCCCCCATCAGGTTTGACGTGCCAGCGGATTGATCACCCTCGGCCACCACCACGATGGAGCTGAGTTTTCCTCGGTCCCAGTTGGACTTTAGCTGCTGGACCAAGGCCTCGTAATTGTCTTCCTCGCTCTCGGGAAACAGCACTGCTTCGGCCCCGCACGCGATGGCGGTGTGCACCGCCAGCATGCCGCTGCGCCGCCCCATCACCTCGACGAGGAAAAGTCGTTCGTGACTGGATGCGGTATCGCGGATGCGGTCAATGGCCTCTACCGCAGTGTTGAGCGCCGTGTCGAACCCGAGCGTCCGCTCGGTGCCTGGCAAATCGTTGTCAATGGTGCCGGGGATGCCCGCGCACTTGATTCCATTGAAGCGGTGGAGCAGTTCTGCGCTGGTGAAAGAGCCATCGCCGCCGATAATGACCAAGGCCTCGATGCCTGCGGCGCGCAGATCCGCCGCGGCCTTCGCCCGCACGGCCGGATCGTAGAAAGCCTCGCAACGGGCCGTGTGCAGAATGGTGCCGCCCCGTTGCAGGATGTTGGCACAGGCACGGGAAGACAGAGGCTTCCAGTCCTGGTTCACCAGGCCCTGAAATCCATGGCGAATGCCGATGACTTCGGACCCAAGCGCGTCCGCCTGTCTTACCACCGCGCGGATCGCGGCGTTCATGCCTGGGGCGTCACCGCCCGATGTAAGGAGACCAATTCGCATCAACAATAGACCAAGCGCATCAGCGAGGCTTCGTCTTCCGATGTTGCACGGTCGCATGAACCTTGTTTTTCGTGGCGCGGCGACCCTTTGTTGCACGAGCCGACCGGCTCGCTCGCGCCGCCTTGCGCGTGTCTTTGTAGTTCATTTCAGGGGCCGGAAGGGGCGGCGGCTCAGTGATAGTCCTGGGCACCGGAGGCAGGTCGCCGTCGGAGATGCCTTGAGCCTGGGCCCGCTGGGTCCGGGCCTTCAGGACGGGATCTTCTGGAACCTGGAAGGCGAAGGCCATTCCGCCCACCAGAAGCAAGATCGCCACGGTCCTGAGAATTTGCATGAGGGCTCCCGGTGCTTCAGAAACTTGATTCTAACGCTATCCCGATGAGTGCGGCCAGGCCATCGCATGTTCCGCTCCGGGCCGGTTCAGCCTGCTTGGGCTAAACTGCTCCACTGGCCTCTGGGCCATTCAGCCGGTCTTGTTTGGTCTTTGGAGTCCCCATGTCACCTTCCGATCAAAGCCCCGTCACCGAATCCGCATTGGAGACTTGCCTACGGCCCTTTCCGGCCTCCGAAAAATTTTTCGTCGAGGGCAGCGCCTCAGGCGTCAAAGTTCCCATGCGGAAAATCACCTGCCAGTCCACACGGGATTACGACGGCAAGCTGATCGAAAATGAATCCGTGGTGGTCTACGACACATCTGGCCCCTACACGGATCCGAGCGCGGCTATTGAAGTTGCCAAAGGCCTTCCGGCCCTCCGCCAGGACTGGATCCTGGGTCGTGGTGACGTAGAAGAGTTGGCAGGCGCCACCAGCTTGTACCGCAAGCTGCGGGAACGAGATGCCGATCTGGACGCAATCCGTTTCCATGCGGAGCGGAGGCCCCTGCGCGCCAAGGCTGGCAAGAACGTGAGCCAGATGCACTATGCCCGCCAGGGCATCGTCACGCCGGAGATGGAGTTCATCGCCATCCGGGAAAATCTGGGCATGGACGTGGCCAGTATCAAGAGCCGCATCACACCGGAATTCGTGCGGGACGAAGTGGCAAGAGGCCGCGCCATCATTCCCGCCAACATCAATCACCCGGAAATCGAGCCTATGATCATCGGGCGCAATTTCCTGGTGAAGATCAACGCCAACATCGGGAATTCCGCGGTGACATCTTCCATCGAAGAAGAGGTGGAGAAGATGGCCTGGGCCACCCGCTGGGGCGCGGACACGGTTATGGATCTTTCGACCGGAAAAAACATCCACGAGACCCGCGAATGGATCCTGCGCAACAGCCCAGTGCCCATCGGCACTGTGCCCATCTATCAGGCCCTTGAGAAGGTCAACGGAAAAGCCGAGGAGCTTACGTGGGAGCTGTATCGCGATACGTTGATCGAGCAGGCAGAGCAGGGCGTGGACTATTTCACGATCCATGCGGGTGTGCGCCTGCGCTACGTTCCACTTACCGCCAAGCGCGTGACGGGCATCGTGAGCCGCGGCGGTGCGATCCTTGCAAAATGGTGCCTGGCCCACCATCAGGAGAATTTCCTCTACACGCATTTCGAGGACATCTGCGACATCATGAAGGCCTACGACGTGAGCTTTTCCTTGGGCGACGGTCTGCGTCCCGGCTCCATCGCCGACGCCAACGACGAAGCGCAATTTGGTGAATTGGAGACGCTGGGCGAACTGACCAAGATCGCCTGGAAGCATGACGTGCAGGTGATGATCGAGGGCCCGGGCCATGTGCCCATGCACCTGATCCAGGAAAATATGACCAAGCAGCTGGAAGTCTGCGATGAAGCACCCTTCTATACTCTGGGCCCGCTCACCACGGACATCGCGCCGGGCTACGACCACATCACGTCGGGCATCGGCGCGGCAATGATCGGCTGGTTCGGCTGCGCGATGCTCTGCTACGTGACGCCTAAAGAGCACCTGGGACTTCCAAACAAGAAGGATGTGAAGGATGGCGTCATCACGTACAAGATCGCCGCCCATGCCGCGGACCTGGCCAAGGGACATCCGGGCGCCCAGGTGCGCGACAACGCGCTATCGAAGGCTCGCTTCGAGTTCCGCTGGGAGGACCAGTTCAACCTCAGTTTGGACCCCGACACCGCGCGGGAATTCCACGACGAGACGCTCCCCGCCGAGGGCGCCAAGAGCGCCCACTTTTGCTCCATGTGCGGTCCGCATTTCTGTTCCATGAGCATCACCGATGACGTCCGCCGCTACGCCGCCGAACAGGGCCTGAGTGAAGAAGAAGCCGTGGCCAAGGGCATGGAGGAGATGTCGAAGGAGTTCGTGGAGAAGGGCGCGGAAGTTTATATCCAATCCTGAGCGAACGCCATCGCAATGACCGAGTTATTCTTTCGCAACGACGTAGGCCCGGAGCAACTTTTGGACCCAAACACGATAGCCCTTCAAGACTTCCTGATTACAGGTCGCGCCTCCGTGCGCCACCCTGCGGATCGCCAGCGTCTGGAGGTCCTGCTGACCCGTTGGACCGAGGCTTGGAAAAGCAAGGAACGCGTGATGGATTTGACCCGCTCGACCCATGGGGTGTTCCTGCATTTCAACCAATTCATCGCCGAACACTGGTGCCAGATTTGCTATTTTCACGCCTCGCCCAAACATGGCGTGAGCATGCGGGGCCCGGATCCTGACAGAGTCCGCAAGTCCCATAAATTCCGCCGCGGGAAAATGGATACCACCAAGCTGGACGCTCTTTTCGAAGCCTGGTCTGCCCACGAAGAAGCCCATGCAGCGGGCCTAGCCGTCGAGTTCTTTCTGGACGAGACCTCCGATGACGTGTGGGCAGCCTGCCTGAAATCCGTAAAAGAAATATTGGGATGAGCCGTAAGGAGCTGCGGCCCTTCGGTGTTGCCACGGCCCACACCTGATTTTCCTGGAAAAGCCTGGGCGGAATTGAATATGTGATGTGTGGGTGGACGGTGTTTCATCCCCCGATATGGAACATTTCGACTTTACGGGCTAGAGCTGTCCCGGCGCCGCGCAGCTCGGAGTAGCGGTCTTCCCGCCGTTTCCAGGTGTTCGCGATCATGGCCCCGATATCCGCGTCGCTGGACCCGTTTCTGAGAACCGTTTTCAGGTCCAGGCCAGACCCGGCAAACAGGCAGGTATAGACCGATCCTTCGGCGCTGAGACGCGCCCGGTCGCAGCCGCCGCAGAATGCTTTCGTGACCGAGGCGATGACGCCGAATTCCCCCAGGCCATCGCGATAGCGCCAGCGTTCCACCACGCGTCCGGCCAAGGGCTCTTTAATTGGCTCGATGTCCCCAAGCTCGGAGATCTTAGCCAGCACTTCATCTGCGGGGACTACGGCATCCAGCTTCCAACCGTTCTGTGTGCCCACATCCATGAACTCGATGAAGCGCAGGATGTGCCCACCCTCCCGCGCGAAAGTCGCGAGATTCAGAATTTCATCATCGTTGATACCGCGCTGCAGCACACAATTGAGCTTGATGGGCCCGAATCCTGCGCTGCGAGCGGCCTCAATCCCTGAAAGCACACGTGAGAGTGGGATCTCCGAATCACATAGCTTTTTGAATCTGGCTGAATCCAACGTATCAAGGCTCACGGTCAGGCGCTGAAGACCCGCTTCCTTCAAGGGTTTCGCCAGTTCCGGCAATAGCGCGCCATTGGTGGTGAGGGCCAGATCTTCGATGCCCGGAATTCGCGCGAGGCGCGCCACCAGATCAGGGAGGCCTTTTCTCAGCAAAGGCTCACCTCCCGTGAGCCGCACTTTGCGAACGCCTTGGGCCACGAAGATCGCCACTAACCGTTCGATTTCCTCGAACCGAAGAATCTCCTTCCGGTCCAGAAATGGATAATCCGCACCGAAGACTTCCCGCGGCATGCAATAGGGACAGCGGAAGTTGCACCGGTCCGTCACCGATATGCGCAGGGCCCGCAAAGGGCGGGAAAGGGTATCCATCAGAACCAGAACCATAGGTTCCAGAATAGACGCTGACAGGAGCCGCTATTCGCGCAAACATGGAAGATTCGAATGAGTTGCTGCCATGGCCTTGTTTTCCAGGTTCTTCAAACACACTGAGGAGGCTCCCCGCCCCGAGCTGGGAGTCCTGCTGGTGGAGCGTTCACTGCCTTCGGATTTACCTGGGCTGGCTGAACTCACAAAGGATTTCGATCACTTCAGTGCGCTAGAGCGCGTGGCGTGCCTGGATGCGGTCGCAGAGCTGTACCATGCGGACGTTGCTTTGCCGGAACCATGGAGGTTCGCCCAGTACGAGGTGCTGCCAGAATTGGTGCCGCACTGGGTTGGCGAGCGCGATGCCTTCTTCCATCGGCCCTTCGGTGAGGGTCTGACGCTGCGGGTACGCATTGGCGACCATCGGCTCACGAAGGCCTGGGCGGTGCTGTTCGAAACGGACATGGATGAAATCTTGGATCAGGCCTTGCACAACCTTCGGGAGAAGGCCAAAGACGCAGGTTTCGAACGTCTGCCCAGCGGCATCTACCAGAGCGCTTTCCACGATCCTTTTGTGGGGCCCGCAACCCTGTTACTGTTGCCGGAATTCTGGGACCACCTTTTCCCAGGCCAAAACCATTTTCTGGCCATCCCAACCCCGGACACCTTACTGGTGGCGCCGCAGGTGCTATTGCCGAAACTTCTGGAAGCCACCACAAAGATCATCAGCGCCACAGATCAGGTGCTGCTGGCAACCCTTCTGACCCAGGTGGGAAAAAAGCTGGTGGTGGCCAACATGCAGGACCCCCACCCCATCGCCCAACCCCAAAGAGAATTGCGCCAGCTGGACCTGTTGCAGGCACTGAGGGCCCAGGACGATGATCTTGATCCTGCTGTGGATGGCATGGCGAGGCCCATGCCTCTGGGCACGTTGCGCAACAGTCAGGGGCGGACCCTGACCTACGCCACATGGACCGAGGGCAGCGCCATCGCCTTGCCCGAAGTGGATCTCATCGCTTTTGTCAGGGCCAATGGAGAACCGCTGGGCACCTGCTTCCGCCCGACTCTGCCGCGCATCCACGAGCTTCGCGGCACGGTCATTCCGATCTGGGGTCCGCGCCGGAGCCGCTTTGATGGATTCCCCACCGCTGAGCAGCTAGAGCGGCTGGAAATCTTTGCCACCGCCGAGCAGATGAAGGCCATGGGCCAGGACCCGGCCGCCAAGGCAGCGCCGAGACCCACCACTCCCGCGGCGGCCAACGCCCTCAACACACCGGGCGCCGCTAAAAACACTGTCCAGGCCGCCCCGCCATTGCCCAACAATCTTCGGGGCGCCTCCCTGGGCGTTCAGGGTGACAGTTAGGAGCCGTTACAAAATAACCAGAAAAGTATTGGTAATTTTGTAACGGCCCTAAAAAATTGAGCCCCGGGTCTTGGGCCGATCACCCACTCACGGCCTTCAACCCGAGCTTCTCGCGGATCTGGGTTTCGACTTCGTCGGCGAGTTCGGGGTTGTCGAGGAAGAGCTTCTTTACATTCTCGGCGCCCTGGCCAAGTCGCGAGTCCTTGTAGCTGTACCAGGAGCCGCTCTTTTGAATGATCTCAAGTTGGGTACCAAGTTCCACGAGCTCGGAGGTGCGGCTGATGCCTTCGCCGTACATGATGTCGAAGGTGGCGACCTTGAGCGGTGGAGCCACCTTGTTCTTCACGACCTTTACTTTGGTCTTCTTGCCGACGACGGAGCTGTCCTCATCCTTGGCGGCCACCAGCGGATCGCCGGTATTGCCCTTGATGCTTTGGATGCTGCGCACATCAAGCCGAACAGAGGCGTAGAACTTCAGCGCATTGCCACCGGTCGTGGTCTCGGGGCTTCCGAACATCACACCGATCTTCATGCGGATCTGATTGATGAAGACCACACAGGTTTTGGTCTTTGAAATGGTGCCGGTCATCTTGCGAAGAGCCTGGCTCATGAGCCGCGCTTGTAATCCCATATGGCTTTCACCCATCTCGCCATCTATTTCGGCTTTCGGCACCAAGGCCGCCACCGAATCAATGACGATGATGTCGAGCGCGCCGCTACGCACCAGTTGATCGCAGATTTCCAGGGCCTGCTCGCCGCTGTCGGGCTGGCTGATGAAGAGGTTGTCCACATCCACGCCCAGCTTGCGTGCGTATTCGGGATCCAGGGCGTGTTCGGCGTCAATGATCGCGGCCAGGCCGCCTTTCTTTTGAGCCTGGGCCACCATGTGAAGGGCGAGTGTGGTCTTGCCGCTGGCCTCAGGGCCATAGATTTCGACCACGCGGCCCCTGGGGACACCCCCAACGCCGAGCGCCGAATCCAGGCTGATGGAACCCGTGGAGATGACTTCGATGCCTTCGGCGTTGGTCATGCGATCGCCGAGCTTCATGATGGAACCCTTGCCGAAGGCCCGCTCAATATCGGCCAGGGTGCGATTAAGAACTTTCAGGCGTTCGTCATGTTCGGTGCTGGCGGCCATGGGCGCTCCTGCGTGATAGAAATGAAGTATGAATGAACCGGTTCCGCTCGGAACCGCTGGGTGGGATATGGCGAAGGCGACCGTCTTGCGAATGCCGCTGGCGACTCCAATGGTGCGATGGGACAAGGATAGATCAAAAAGCGAAAAAAAC
>JANOLT010000094.1:0-2841 GCA_031419915.1 Holophagaceae bacterium | reverse complement strand
CTCCAGTGTCGGCCCATCCGCCCGCAGCTTGCCTTGCTGGAGCACCAGCGTCCGGGCGCAAAGCTGCCGCACAAGGTCCAGGTCATGGGTGGCGATGAGTTTGGTGTGGGTGAATTCCTTGAGCAGGCCGATGAGAAGCCGCCGTCCCCTCGGGTCCAGACCCGTGCTGGGCTCGTCCAGCACCAGGATGTCGGGCCCCATGGAAAGCACCGTCGCCAAGGCGCAACGGCGCTTCTCCCCCATGGAAAGGTGATAGGGCGCCTTGGCGGCCAGATGCTCCGCACCTACGCGCCGCAGGGCGTCGAGGGCACGTGCTTCGGACTCCTGCGCGGACAGGCCCAGATTCCGCGGTCCGAAGGCCACATCCTCCAATACCGTCGGCATGAATAATTGGTCATCGGGATCCTGAAAAACCATGCCCACCGCCCGGCGCACTTCAAGGAGGGTCCCTGGGTTCAACGGCAGATCCCCCACGCGGACTTCCCCACCGGTGGCCAAGAGGGAACCGTTCAGGTGGAGCAGCAGTGTGGATTTCCCCGCGCCGTTGGCCCCCACGATGCCTACGGATTCGCCATGACGGATGGTGAAGGTGATGCCGCTCAGGGAATGGGTCCCATCCGGGTAGGCGTGGCTTAATTCCCGGGCTTCAACCAAGTGGTGGCTCAACTTGCGCCCCCGGAGAGAAGAGAGCCCAAGAGCCTGGGAAGGGGAAACAACCGGCAGCCCAGAAAGAAGCCCGACCACCCCAGCACGAAGGCCCAAGCCGCGAGCCCGGAAGACGTGTGTGGTCTGGCGGGTAGTGTGCCGCGAAACCCCCTTGCCAGCAGGGCTGTGTGGATGCGCTCGGCCCGCTCCCAGCTCCGCAACAGCAGATTTCCTGTGAAGGATGGGTATTCCCTCCACGCCATCGAACGCCCGTGGGACCGCAATTCCCGGGCGAGAAGGCCGCGTTGGGTCTCTTCACCCACGACGAAAAGATAGCGATAGAGAAACAGCAGTTGCTGCACGAAGATACGCGGCAGTCCCAAACGATCCAGCGCCGCACATACATCGCCAAATCCTGTCACCGCCACCAGGGCCGTCGCGGTGGCCACGGCAAGGGTGCCACGCACCATCAGGGAACCATAGGCAAGCCAACCCCCGCTGATATCCACCGCGCCGATGCGCAGCACGGGCACTGGATCCAGAACGGGGAGAAAGGCCCCAAAAATGAGGATGAAGGGCAAGCCGAGCAGCACCTTGCGCAGGAACAACCCAAAGGGCAAATCCCCGAAGACCACCAGTGCCACAGGGAACACCGCCAGAGGCAGAAGGCTTGAAACCTCAAGGCGGTTGAAGGATCCCAGCACCGTGAGGAAGAAGGCGGTGGCCAACACCTTGGCCCTGGGATCCAATCGGTGGAGGGCGGTCTGCTGCAGCGCGATGCGGTCCATCTCACGAAGATCCAACAGGGACGCGGCAAGGGAGGCCATCGCCTCAGCTCCGCGCTTTGGTGATCAAGTTGCTTTTCCGACGCCGCGCCACCAGCCAGCCCGCGCAGGTAATCAAGCCAAGGGTCAGCGCTCCACCAAGCAAGCCTGAAAGTGAAGTTCCGGCACGTTTGAGCGCCCCTTCTCCAGGTTTGGGAAATGTGTAATCGGGTAAGACGGACGTTCGCTGCTGAAGCTGGTGGAAGAACTTGGCGAGACCCGTCGAAGGTGCCGCAGACTCTGCCAATTTTGAAGTTCGCGCCACGGACCATTCCAGCCCATCCGGGCGATCAGAAGCGGCCCAGGAAAGTATCCCTCCCGCCAGCAAGGCAAGGCCCAGGAAAACCGCAAGCAGGCCCCGGCCCGGTGATTCCGCTCGCGTTTCCAGAAGCGCCGGGCGGGCCTTGCCCACGAAGCGCAGCAGCCCCGCGGTCACGAGGCCTTCCACCAATCCGATGGGCAGGTGGATCGCCAGCATGGACAGCAGGAACGGTTTGAAGGGCAAGCCCGCCAACCCGGAGAAGGTCGTCTCCAGCACCACGCCGAGGGCGCCCAACTGCAAGGCGGCCAGGGATCCAAGCACCGCCGCGCTACCCAGCCAGCCTCGCCGCGCCAGGGGGCGATACACCAGCGGGTACGCGACAAAAGCAGGAAGGATCCCCAGGTTGAAAAGATTGCAGCCAAAGGCCAACAGGCCACCATCTGCGAAGAAAAGTGCCTGCATCAACAGCACCGAGCCCATCACCAGCACCGCGGCCGAGGGCCCCAGCAAAACTGTGAGCAACAAACCGCCGCCAAGATGGCCGCTGGAACCTGTGCCGGGAATGGCGAAGTTCACCATCTGCGCCGCGAAAACAAAGGCCCCCAGCACGCCCATCAGGGGCACCTGGGCATCGTTCGCCTCGTTCGCTTTGCGCCTCAAGTGGCGGGAACACCCGGCCAACGATCCGCCCGAGAGGGCCCAGAAACTCCCTCCCACCGTCGCGGATATCAGCGCATCAGCCATGTGCATGGCAACAGTGTACGGGCACTGGTTGGACGGAAGGTGAAACACGATTCTCACGGGGTCATGGCACCTTTGAACCATCCCAAAAACCTTGACCGCAAGAAAAGCGATTTCTCGACCTTGATGTTCGTCAAGGCGATCGGTCCATAAAGGACCCAGGCTATTGCAGACCGGTAAATCTGAAAACCGGAATGGAGGTTCTCATGGAATTCAACGACCACACTCGCCTGGGCCAGATCGCCGCGGCCTTCCCACCCGCTATGCGGGTTTTCGAGGCTCATGGCCTGGACTATTGTTGCGGAGGCCAGCGCGAATTGGGCGAAGCCTGCGCCGCCGCCGGATTCGCACCCGAAAAAGTGTTGGAGG
>JANOLT010000093.1:0-2470 GCA_031419915.1 Holophagaceae bacterium | reverse complement strand
TTTGAGAAGACCACGCGCTTTCGCTGTTCCCGATAGGCGTCCCGCAGATCCATCACCTGGACCTCCGGCAGGTTGATACCGAGAGGCCGCTGCGTGAGCTTCAGCAGCTTGTAGCGGCCCTGCTGCGCGGCGTACCAGCTTTCCAAGGAGGGTGTGGCTGACCCCAAAATCACGGGGCAGTTTTCGATCTGCCCCCGCTTGATGGCCAGATCCCGTGCGTTTATCCGGGGATGTTCCTCTGACTTGTAGGAGCCTTCCTGTTCCTCGTCCACCACGATGAGGCCGATGTTGCGAAGGGGCGCCAGCACCGCGTTCCGCACGCCCACAAAGATGGGTGCTTCATCTTGGAGAAGGCGCACCACGTCGGCCTGTTTCTCCGAAATGTTCAGCCCTGCATGGCCCAATGCGACCTGCCCCGGAAAACGGGCTTCGAGCCGGGCCAGCAGCCGCGGTGTGAGGCCGATCTCCGGCACCAACCAAAGCACGCGCCTGCCCTGCTGCAACACCCGCTCCGCCAGTTCGAGGTAGACCTCGGTCTTGCCTGATCCAGTCACGCCATACAAAAGATGGACGCCGAAGGTCGAAAGATCCACGGCTGCAATTGCGGCGCACTGTTCCTCATTCAACACCACACGATGATCGAACCCCTCTTCCCGCCGCCGGGAAAGCAGATCCAGCCGCTTGGTGCGCTGGATCAAGCCTTTGGATTCCAGCGTGGCAAGGATCACCGCACTCACGCCGGTGCTTTCCCGCAGTTCCGATTCCAGCATCGCTCCACCCGCTGCTTCGAGCGCTACCAGGGCCTTCGCTTGGGTGGGCGTGACCTTGAGCGGATGCGGCAGCTCGGTGCGACGCACTTCCGTAAGGCCCGCTCCCCGGCGATCGCGGCGGTGCAAAAAACCCCGTAGTGATTGCTCACCGCGATGCCACGCATCGCCTAGTGCCACCAGTTCGGTCCATCTTCCTTGATCGCGCAGCTCGCTTAACCGCACACCCTTGTTTATTTCAATTTCCCAATCGGGAATCAACACGTTCGGCAGACAGAGCGGCATCAAGTGCGCAACGCCCACGGCGTAATAGTCCGCGGCGAAGGCCAGCAGATCTCGGAGCTTTGGCGGCAGCAGCGGAAAGGGATCCACGATGGATTCGATGGCTTTCAGCTTCACCGATGGCGGGGTGGGATCTTCGCCCAGCACCACCCCCATCGCCGCACCATTGCGAAGTTTTACCCGCACGCGCACGCCCGCAGGCAGGCCCTCCGGCGCCAGATAGGTCAGCGGCGGCAGCGGTCGCGCAAGTTCGATGCGGGTGGGGACGAGAGTCACTCCGTTAGACTAACTGGATGCTCATCCTCGGCCTTGAAAGTTCCTGCGACGACTGCTCGGCGGCGGTGGTGGAGGAGACTGTGTCGGGGCCTGTGGTGCGATCCTTGGTCCGGCGCAGCCAGGACGCGCTGCACGGGCCCTTTGGCGGCGTGGTGCCGGAGTTGGCGGCGCGGGAACATCTGCTCCAGGTTCGCGGCACCATCGCCGAAGCTTTGGAGAAAGCCGGAATTCCGCTGGAACAGATTGATCGCATCGCCGTCACGCAAGGACCAGGACTGGTGGGCTCCTTGCTCACAACCTTTTCCGCGAGCAAGGCCATGGCATGGCGCATGAACATCCCCTGGGTGGGCGTCCACCATCTGCTGGGCCATCTCAACGCCGCGCGCTTCGCCGCACCGGACCTGCCCTTTCCGGCCCTGGTGCTGCTTGTCAGTGGCGGGCACACGCATCTTTATCGTGCGATGGATTGGACCCATCTGGAGCTGCTTCAGAAAACCAGGGACGACGCCGCAGGCGAGGCCTTCGACAAGGGTGCGCGGATGCTGAACCTGGGCTATCCCGGCGGACCTTTGGTGGATGCCTGTTCTCAAAAAGCATTGAAGGCAGCCGCGCCTTTCACGCCGCCAAAATTCCGCGATGGCAAAGCCGCTTGGAGTTTCTCTGGCCTGAAGACCGCCATGAAACTGCGCATCGCGGCTGATCCAGGGCTGGATCACGCAGGGCCCGAAGATGCACGGGTCCAGGGCCTTTGCCGCAGTTTGCAGGATGCCGTTTCCCTGTGGCTGCTTAAACCGATTCCAGAGTGGGCGAACACCATTGGCGCCCAAAGTTTCATTGTGTCCGGCGGCGTGGCCTGCAACTCGAAGCTGCGGGCCGAAGCATCAAAGTTGGCGCAAGGATTGGGCCTGCGCTTGGCCATTCCCGAGCCCAGACTCTGCACCGACAACGGCGCCATGATCGCCGCCGCGGGCGCCATGTTGCCGATGGTGGAAGAGCCCTGGGCGGAAAATGCTGATTCGGGTCTGGCTCTCAATTAGGCCGTTGCGAAAAATAACTTGATCACTCCGATGGCGGACATCCACCATCAGTACTGACCAAGTTGTTTTGCCGCAACGGCGCAGGAGAGTCCATGGAAGTCACCCGCG
>JANOLT010000092.1:0-1652 GCA_031419915.1 Holophagaceae bacterium | reverse complement strand
TGTATCCCCTTCATCCTGGCTAAATATTTTCTTTCCCATTTATCCGGGCCGTCTCCAACAAGGTCGCACGATTCCAGGAAGTAACCAGGATTCCCGCACGGCTTCTTCTCAAAAAAAGACGAAGTTGAAGATTAGTAGTACGAAGTCCTTCATTCGTGTGGCTTCGTGCCCCTTCGTGGCTGCACTAACTGAACGGAAATGCGCTCAGGCGTGCGTTCCCGCTTTCGCCATGGCCTTCACAAGGGCTTGCTCCAGGTCCGCCCAAAGATCACTTGGGCTTTCGAGCCCCACCGATAGCCGAAGAAGGCCAGCGCCAATGCCGCTATGAGCTTTGGCTTCGGCGTTCACCACACGGTGGGTGAGGGCTGCCGGATGCTGGATCAAAGTGTCCACGGAGCCCAGCGAAACCGCGGGTGTCATGAGCTTCACGCTCCCCATGACCGTAGATGCGAATTCGAAATTACCGACCTCAAAAGCGATGAGTGATCCAGGCCCGCGCATCTGGGTGCCAATAAGACCAAGGGGATCCCCACCTTCCAAGCCTGGGTAATGGACCGCCTTGACCCCTGGGTGGCCCTTGAGTTTCTGCGCGATCACCTTTGCGCCTTCCTGGGCGGCGTACACACGCAAAGACAAGGTGGGAAGGCCACGATGCAGCAGGTAAGCGGCAAAGGGATGGAGCACCGAGCCGGTGATGACGCGGACCTTCCGCAGTTCCGTGGCCCATTCGACATTTGTCGCCACGACGCCCGCCAACACATCGCCATGACCGCCTAAGAATTTCGTGGTGCTATGCAGCACCAAAGTGGCACCCAGCTTCAGCGGATTCTGCAAGACAGGCGTGGCGAAAGTCGAGTCAATGAGGACTGGAACTCCACAAGCCTGGGCCACTACGGATTCAATATCCAAAAGCGTGAGCGTGGGATTCGCTGGCGTCTCCGCGATCACCAAAGCGGTATCTGAACGGAGTGCTTCGCGGATGCCATCCGGCTCGGCCCAGGTGACGTCAAGACCGAGCAGCCCCGATGCGATCAGGTGGTCCGATCCGCCGTAGAGAGGCCGCACGGCGACCACGTGGCCGCCCCGTTGCTTTGCCGCCAGAAGGCAGGCGGTCATGGCTGCCATTCCGGATGCAAAAGCCACGGATTCATCGGCGCCTTCGAGTTTGGCCAAGGCTTCTTCGAAACGCCCCACGGTAGGGTTGTAGAGGCGCGAATAGACGGGATTGTTCTTGTCCTGGCCACCCATCGCCATGAGTTCCAGGCTCTCGCCACCTCGCGCCAGGTCGTTCAAGGGGTACGTGCTGGACAGATCCAGGGGGAGCGCGTGGACACCGAGAGCGGCCAGATCTTCTCGGCCCGCATGCACCGCCAATGTTTCAAAGGAAAGGTCTTGGTGTGGCATGGGAAGCCTCCGGGCTGGATTCGATTGCTTTCAGTGTGGATTTCGAGCAATTTGGTTTCAGCCGAATTGATTACGGAGTTAGCCTGTGAAAATTGACCTTGACCGAATAGATTTCAAAATTTTGGCACTTTTACAGAAGGATGCTCGGCGTTCCAATAAGGAGCTGGCTGCCGCAGTGGGATTGGCTCCCTCCAGCTGCCTTGCCCGGGTGCAGCGCCTTCGCGGGGCGGGTGTGCTCAAGGGCTTCC
>JANOLT010000091.1:0-3266 GCA_031419915.1 Holophagaceae bacterium | reverse complement strand
CCCGCCGTGAACGTGGCGTCGAACGCATTGCGCGGCCCGTCACCAAAGCCATCGAGAATCAGGAGGGTGATGGGGCCGGAGATCATCGGTTACTTCTTCACTTTGAAGCCAATGGGCTGTTTCTTTAGATTTTCTTGGGGAGCCATAAGCTCGCGGATGGCATCGAAGACGGCCCGGAACTGGCTGTCGTACTTCTTCTCCAGGGACTCGATCTTCTTCGCAAGATCCGCGTGGGTTGCAAGCATGCGCTTTAGCTGGACAAAAGCTCTGACAATCTGGATGTTCACGGCAATAGCCCGATCACTGCGAAGCACGCTGGAGAGCATCGCCACGCCTTGTTCTGTGAATGCAAAAGGTGCTGTGCGGCGGCCACCCCAAGAACTTGAGATGCCAAATTGGCACCTCAAGTTTTCCCATTCCTCGTCCGAGAGCTGAAACATGAAATCCGATGGAAAGCGTTCAATATTCCGCTTCATGGCCCTCACCAAGGCTCCAGTTTCCACCCCGTAAAGCCCCGCCAGATCTGCATCCAGGATGACCTTTTCGCCCCGAATGACGAGAATGGACTTCAGGATACGCTCGACCGGAAGCGACATCAGGGCACTGTTTCGCCGTGGGAATTGCAGAGAAGGTACATGACCGCCATGCGCACGGGCACGCCATTGGTGACCTGATCGAGAATCAGGCTGTTGGGTCCGTCGGCGATTTCGGAGGTGATTTCAAGGCCACGGTTGATGGGGCCTGGGTGAAGCACGGCCACATCGGGCTTGGCCATCTTCATGCGCTCTTTGTTGAGTTGGAAGAAGCGGATGTACTCGCCTTGGCCGGGGATGAAGCCGCCGGTGCCGCGTTCGAACTGAACGCGCAGCATCATGATGGCGTCTTGCTGCGGGATCACCGACTCGAAGTCGCTCGTGAATTCCACATCCGGCCAGGTGGCCTTCATTTCTTTTGGCAACAGCGTGGGCGGCCCCACCAGCGTGACCTTGGCGCCCATCTTGGTGAGCAGCCACAAATTCGATCGCACCACGCGGGAGTGGCGGATATCGCCCACGATGGCGATCTTCAAACCTTCGATTCTTCCGAATTTTTTCTGAAGTGTGTAGGCATCAAGCAGGGCTTGCGTCGGGTGTTCATGGGCGCCATCCCCCGCGTTCACGATGCTGGCCTGGATGTGCCGGGCCAGCAGCGCGTGGGCACCGGGCGCGCTGTGGCGCATGACAATGAGATCTGGGTGCATGGCCTGCAGGTTCATGGCCGTATCAATGAGCGTTTCGCCCTTCTTCAAGGAACTGGTGTCCGCATCGAAATTGATGATCTCGGCGCTCAGGCGTTTCTGCGCGATCTCGAAACTGTTGCGGGTGCGGGTGCTGTTCTCAAAGAAAAGATTCACCACCACCCGTTTGCGCAGAGCCGGCACGATCTTGATCTCCGGTCGCTCGCAGACTTCTTCGAAAGCCGTGGCCTGGTTCAGGATGGCGGTGATATCCCGTGGACTCAGGGGCTCGATGCCGAGCAGGTGCTTATGGGGAAAGGCGTAGCGTTCAGCCACCATGGCTATCCCCTTCCCTCGATGTAAACGCCGTCTTCACCGTCCAGTTCATGGATCTTGACCGAAACGCGCTCGTGGTTTTCCACCTTGACGGTCAGGCCCGTAAAGTCTGCCTGGATGGGCAGTTCCCGTCCTCCGCGATCTATGAGTATCGCCAACAAAACCCGGGTGGGGCGGCCGTGGTCCAGCAGCGCGTCCAGCGCTGCGCGGACGGTGCGGCCCGTATAAAGCACATCGTCCACCAGGATCACGGTGCGGTCTTTCAACGTGAAGGGGATTTCCGTGGGGCGGACGATGGGCGTCCCAGCTTTTTCGGTGAGATCGTCGCGGTAGAGCGTGATATCCAGGGCCCCCACCGGAGCCGGTCTGCCGGTGATATCCCGCATGAGCAAAGCCAACCGCTCCGCCAGCGGCAGGCCGCGGCTGCGAATGCCCACTAGCACGAAGGCTTCGTTTTGGCGCAATCCAGACACGATGTCCTGGGCGAGGCGTTCGATGGTCGCCTCCATCTGGGCAGCATCCAACGGGCACTGTCCTTGGGCAGCGGGCATGGCACCTCCAGCGTCCCCGGGCGGGACTCTTCCAGTGTACCTTTTCAAATGGCATCATGTGCGCGGTCGGATGGATGCGGTGGAAACGCACCTGGAGCGTGGAACAGCGCCCGCTTCATGAAACCCCAAGGCTTATTCGATTCGCGGGCGATGATTTCGGCATACTCGGCTTCGGCTTCCACAAGGCGGCCCATGTCTTCGGCGGCCTCGCCGCTGGGATGAAGCTAGAATCGAAGGACGCGGAGCGCTGCCATGTCCACCCTTACCGAACCTGTCGTGAACGAATCCTTGGCCCTTGAATTGGGTTTGAGCAGGGAGGAATGGCAGGTCGTACTACGCCTGCTGGAGGGCCGCACGCCCACCTATCCCGAGCTGGGCATTTTCAGCGCCATGTGGAGTGAGCACTGCTCTTATAAAAGCAGCCGAATCCATCTCAAAAACCTACCTACGGATGGTCCCCGCGTGATCCAAGGACCTGGCGAAAACGCAGGCGTGGTGGACATCGGCGACGGTTGGGCCGTGGCCTTCAAGATGGAGAGCCACAACCATCCGAGCTTCATCGAACCCTACCAGGGCGCGGCCACAGGCGTGGGGGGCATCCTGCGGGATGTCTTCACCATGGGTGCGCGGCCTTTGGCAAATTTGAATTCACTGCGCTTTGGGGAACTGGATGCGCCGCGCATGAAATCTCTCGTAAAGGGTGTGGCGGCGGGTATCTCCGGCTACGGCAACTGCATGGGCATCGCCATGCTCGGCGGGGATGTGAGCTTCGATGCCTGCTACAACGGCAACATCCTGGTGAATGCCTTCACGCTGGGCGTTCTGAAGACCGACAAGATCTTCAAGGGCTTTGCGTCCGGCGTGGGCAACAAGATGATGTACATCGGCTCGAAGACCGGCCGCGACGGCATCCACGGCGCGTCCATGGCCTCGGCGGAATTCGGCGAGGGCAGCGAAGAGAAGCGGCCCACCGTGCAGGTGGGCGATCCCTTCACCGAAAAATTATTATTGGAAGCCTGCCTTGAAATCTTCGAGACCGATTGGGTCATCGGCATCCAGGACATGGGCGCCGCGGGCCTGACGTCCAGTTCCTTCGAGATGGCATCCCGAGCTGGAACGGGACTGGAACTGCGGCTGGACAAGATCCCCATGCGCGAAGAAGG
>JANOLT010000090.1:0-5179 GCA_031419915.1 Holophagaceae bacterium | reverse complement strand
AATGGGCGTGCCGTCTAAAAAAGGATTGATGTATTCATCCGAAAGGGTCGGCGCCACCGGAAGAACCCACTGAACTTCATGGTGCGATTCATCGCCGCGCCACCGCCGCGCCAGTTCTGCCATGGGCGGCAGCAGGCGCTGGATCTCGCCCGTGCGGCTGCCGGGAAGCAGGGCTACCAAGGGCTTTGTTGGATCGAGGCCGGTGCCTGAAAAAAAGTGCGCACGGTCTACTTCTGGTTTGACCATTTCCACCAACGGGTTGCCCACCCAGACGGCTTCAACGGGAAGACCCTTGAAGAGATCAGGTTCAAAATCAAAGAGGCAGTAGAGCGTGTCCAGCACGCGGCCCAGCTCAGGGATGCGGCCCTTCTTCCAGGCCCAAACCTGCGGGCAGACATACTGGTGCAATTTCACGGCAGGCATGGAGCCGCGAAGGGATTTGGCGAGCCGCAAATTGAGCCCCGGGTAATCGATGAACAGCGCGGCATCAATATTTTCTTCCCTTGCCACTTGAAGAATCCGCTTGAAGAGGCGGTTCAGGGAGGGCAGGTGCTTGATGACCTCGATGAAGCCCACCACGCCAAGATCCTTCACGTGGGCCAGCTGGCGATCGAGGTAGGGCGCCATGCCATCCCCGCCGATGCCGATGATGCGCAAGCTGGGACGCCGCGCTTTGATTTCGTGCAACAGCGCCGCGCCGTGCAGGTCGCCGGAGGCCTCGCCTGCGATGACAAGCAGGGTGCCACTCACTCGCCGCTCCTGTCGGGTCGCACATTCCAGTGCGCGCCAAAGATGAGGCTCTCATCCGGCACGATGGGCCGGCCCAGTGCCGTGGTGGGCATTTCCGCGGGGAAGAACACGGTCGGATATTTCGCCTCCAAGGCCTTGATTCTTGACGGAAGCTCCGTTGGCTTTCCTTCCATCGCTAGATTCCAGCGATAGCCTGTGCGTTGGAGCGCGGTGTAATCATCTTCCATCCCGTTCATCCCTCCCACGGCGGTGTAGAGACGATCCGAAATAAGTTCGAGATCTAAACCGACATCCGGATCCCAGCAAAACCCCACGGCCTCTCCCCGCGCCTCTTTCAACAGCGCTAGGAGCCCCTTAAGGGCGCCTTGCGAGGGACGGAGCGCGATCTTCACCCCTCGTCCCGAGGTGCGCTCCAGAAGGGCTTCGATGCCTTGAAGAAAGGCTGAGGTGGCTTGGCGGCCCGTGGGCGCATCGGTCGGAATCACCAGAAAATCTGCGCCGAGCCTCGGGTGTAGGGCCTCCAGAGCCATTTCCAGCAGGTCAATGCCCCAAGGCATGGGTGGGAGGTGCAGGGCATGGATGGCTAGCCCATTCCTGACGGAGATTTCCCAATCCGCATGAAGATGACCGTCCCACCTCAATTCAACATTCCTGAAAGCGGCCCAGTTTTCGGGGGCGGAACTGGACAGGATCAAGGGAACAAAGCGCATGGGATTATCATGAAGCAGTGGAGGAAGGCATGGCCCGAGTTTTCACGTTGGAAGAGGCGAAAGCGTTGATGCCCGCAGTCCGGTCTATGACTGGCCCTGTGTTTCTATTAGCGGCGAGCCTTGCGGAGGAATTGAGCGAACTCGATGAGCAAGATGACGCCCGGGCGGAAGCGCTTCGTGACCGGCTGCAGGTCCTGGTGGAGAGCTGGGCCGATGGCATCCGCGATCTGGGTGCCGATGTGAAGGGCCTTTGGCTTGTGGACTTCGACAGCGGTGATGGCTACTGGTGCTGGGCCTATCCCGAAGAAAACATCGAGCATTGGCACAGCTACGAAGGCGGTTTTGGCAGCCGTGTGCCCGTCTACATGAGGCCCGTTCATCAGACATGAGCAGCAACTTTGGCGGAGCCCGAAAAATAAATGCCGAAGACGAAGATCCTGGCCCAGCTTTCCGCGATCTGGTGTTGGCTATCGTCGCGAAGATTCCCAAGGGGCGTCTTGCGAGCTATGGCCAAATTGCAATGCTGGCGGGCTTTCCGCGCCGTCCACGGCAGGTGGGCATGGTGCTTCGAGGCCTGCCGGAAGACACGAGACTGCCCTGGCATCGCGTGGTGAACAATCAGGGCTACGTGCCATCCAAAGGCCGCTGGTGGGGCGCCATGGTTCAGATCGAGCGCATCCGCGATGAAGGCATTGAAGTCTCCAACGACGGCACATTGGATCTCGAAACCCATCGCTGGAAGCCACGGGGAAGCTGATCCACGATAAAATATTTCTTTGGGGGCATTGATGAAAGTTCGCGTGCTGGTATCGCTGAAGGCTGGAATTCTGGACCCCCAAGGGAAAGCGGTGGAGCAGGGGCTCCATGGCTTCAATTTCAAGGTGGATCATCTGCGCATCGGGCGCCTGATCGAGATGGACATCCCCACCCATAACGCCGACGAGGCGCGGGCCCAGGCCCAGGCCATGTGCGACAAGCTGTTGGTGAATCCGGTCATGGAAAAAGCCACCATCGAGGTGCTCTAGTGCGTGTGGCTGTCCCTGTATTTCCAGGCTCCAACTGCGATCACGACGCCCTGCACGCTTGCGGGGTCGTGATGGGCTGGGACACGCGCCCGGTTTGGCACCAGGAGATCCGGCTGCCGGAAAACACGGATCTGGTTTTCATTCCCGGTGGTTTCAGCTATGGCGATTACCTGCGCTGCGGGGCCATCGCGGCGCTCTCGCCCATCATGGGAGACATCAAGCGCCATGCTGAAAATGGGGGGCTGGTCTTTGGTGTCTGCAACGGGTTCCAGATTTTATGTGAAGCCAACATGTTACCGGGTGCTCTGTTGCGCAACGAGAGCCTGCGCTTCATCCACCAGCAGGTGAATATACGAGTGGAACGCGCGGACCTGCCTTTCACTTCGGCCATGAAGGCGGGTCAGGTGATGAAAGTCCCCATCGCCCATGCCGAAGGCAACTTCACCCTTGATGTTTCAGAACTGATAGACCTGGAGGCCCGAGGTGGTGTGGTCTTCCGCTACTGCGATGCAGCCGGGCAGACCGGAGAAGCGCAAACGCCCAATGGCGCGGCCAATGGCATCGCCGGAATCGTGAACGTCCGGGGCAATGTGTTGGGCCTGATGCCCCACCCCGAGCGAGCCGTAGAGTCCGAGATGGGCGGCACCGATGGGCTGGGAATCTTCCGGAGCTTGGCCCAAAGCTTTGCCAATACTCTGGCAAAAGCTTGAACCCCTAGATCCAGGAGTGGAAAAAAAGCCTACAGGCGGGGGCGGATTCTGCCATTCTGCCAAGGATGTTTCACTTTTTTTAGCGGTTTTTGCCATGGATTCTTTCAGCCCTGATCCCCAAGACTGCCAGATTTTTTCGAGCGGGTCCCTGCGCCTGGTCGTCTTGAAGAGGGACCCCATCCCTCTAAAAGCTATGCCCAGCAAGGATGTGTGGACGCTGATCCTGCCTACCTCCGCGGTGCGAGTCTGCACTGGCGATGGGGACCGTGAAGAAGGCATCATCCGTCGCGGCGACCTGGCCTTACTGCTGCCGGGGTTCGGTCATACCTTGAAGCGCCATCAACCCCAGCAAGGATTCGGATTCACGGCCTTGGAGTTGGAAGGTCCGTTCCCGGAGCCGCTGCTTTCTACGTTGCAGAGCCCTCCCAAGAAATGGCAGGAGCACACCTTTGCGGTGCTGCGGAGCCAGAGCTTGAAGCAACTCTTCCACATTTTCATGAGTGAGTTGATGAATCCCGATGGCATTCAGCTCATGACCCGGGAGCTTTTCCAGATCCTGTTGGGCGCCGAGCTTGGGCGCCTATCTGAGAAAGAGGATCGGAGCCGGTTCCCCTACCGATTGAACCGCTCCACGCTTCAGATCGTGCTCGATCACATGGAAGCTCAGATCGGTCAACAGAACAGCGTGCCGGAGCTGGCCAGCATGGCCAAGTGCACGCCAGATCATTTCATCCGGTTGTTCCGTGAAGCCACGGGCACCACACCGCACCAGTACCTGATCGAGCGCCGTCTGCAACGGGCCGTGACCTTGCTGGCCAACGGCGAGCGGCCTTCGGATGTCGCGAAAATGCTGGGCTTTTACGATGCGTCAGCCTTCACCCGCGCATTCAAACACCGCTTTGAAGTTCCGCCCTCGGTATATGCCAAAGAATCCTACGATCGGCAGTTCCCTAAGAAGGATTAGGGGCCGTTACGCAGCGGTCAGCGCATTTCTGACCACTGTGTTACGGCCCCTTATGTCGGCCGCAGGCCGACGCGATGGATGATGGACCGAGCAAAGTCGAAGGTGTTACGGCCCACAGCCCACAGCCTAGAACGGCTTGCACATCTTGCAGGCCTTGTAGTCAGCTTTTTGGGCATCGGCCGCGCTGGCGAAACTGGCCTTGTTGGCGTCCTTCATTTTCGCGACGGCCTTGCAGTCCGCTTTGTGGCAAAGCTTGGAGTCCTTGTTGCCCACAAAACCAGTGGCTGCTGGAGCGGGCGCAGCTTTCGCGGGTGCCGCTGGAGCTGCCTTGGCGGGCGGAGTCGCGGGATTGGCTGGTTTGGCGGCACCCTGGGCAAAGAGTGGCGCGGTCATCAAAACGGTGAGAAGAAGTGCCTTCATGGTTCCTCCTGTGAAAGGTCGCATCAAGCATGAACACCGAAGGCAAGCAACGTCAATGGCTCCGTCAAAGGCCGGTTTTCATCGCATCTGCCTCGTGGTACATCTTCGTGTCATTGCAGCCCACCAGGATCGGCAAGGGATGAAAAATAAAATATGAGTCAGATTTTCCAACTTCTATTTTAGAGCCTTACGGTGGGCTGGAACAGGGGTGGGCGCCGCGCCTTGGTGATTTGCTCAAAAGCGAAGCCCAGGTTCAACAGCATCCGCTCGCTCCAGGCGCGGCCGAAAAAGGAAAGCCCCATGGGCAGACCGAACGCGAAGCCCATGGGCACCGTGAGATGGGGATATCCGGCCACCGCGGCCGGGGAGGAGCAACTACCGCCGCCCCCGCCACCGTTCACCAGATCTGTTACGTCTGCCGGATTCCCTGTAGGTGCGATAAGGGCGTCCAGCTTGTGTTTGTCCATGACTGCGTCGATGCCCTCGATTCGCGAGAGGCGCTGGCAGGTCTCCAGGGCCTTGAGGTAGGCGGGCTCCGTGAGCGGGCCTTTGCCCTTGGCCTGCTGAAGGATCTGCTGGCCGAAGTAGAGGAGTTCCTTG
>JANOLT010000089.1:0-5820 GCA_031419915.1 Holophagaceae bacterium | reverse complement strand
TGAATCCACCTTCTCTGAAGCTGGAAGCCACCCAGCTGAACCGCCTAGTGCTGGAAGCCCAAAAGCGTGTCGAGTCCGAGGCCGCGGCCGCGGGCGTCGCTCTGGATGTGAGCCTTGATCCCACCACGCCCGACAGCATTGTGGATGCCGAACAAATGAGAGAGGCCATTGTTGGCCTGCTGCGAAACGCAATTCTTTCCGCTGCGAAATCCCCCAAGAAGCGCGCCCGCGTTGCCACCCGACGCGTGGGCGAGGCCATGCAGTTGGCGGTGCAGGATTCCGGCCCGTTGTTCAGTGAGGCTGCCCAGGCTTCCGCCTTCGAGCTTGGTTCGGTTCAGGATCTCGATTCCATAGGGCTTGCCGTAGCCTCGACGGTCATTCGCCAGCATGGCGGTCGCATTGCCATGCGCAGCCAAGAGGGCTCAGGCAACACCATCATGGCGGAAATTCCGCTTGGTGAAGGTGCTGGTCAACCGGTTCCAGCCGACCCAGCGGAATGAGGCAATGACGCACTGATGCTCTGCCGCCATTTGTAATAGGAGAAATCATGAGGACGATAACCTTCGCACTCGCAGCTGGAGCCATGTTGCTGGCGCAGTCTCCGGCACCAAATCCCGCTCCGCCTGTCGCGCGCCCTGATCGTGTGGGTGAGTTGGAGCGCCTGGGCGAAGGTGGCCGGGAGCTCATGATCGTCGGCGTCGAGGCGCCGGGTTTCGATAAGCTAAAAACCTCCCAGCGCAAGTACGCCTACTTCCTGTACCGGGCCGCCATTGCGGGCAATGACATCGCCTACTTCCAGAATCACCGCTCTGCCTTCGAGATCAAGGAACTGTTGGAACAGATCTACCTTCATAACGAAGGAATCGACGCTCCCACCATGGAAGGGCTTGAGGAATATCTGAAACTCGTGTGGGCCCACCATGGCCAGTACGGCCACGACAGCCACCTGAAATTTGTGCCCCGGCTCCTTACCTTCAATCAGTTGGAGCAAGCGGCGAAGCAGGCACAGAAGAATGGCGCGGAATTCAACCTGCGTCGCGAGAGCCTGGCCAAGCATTTGGCGCGGCTGCGTCCACAGATTTTTGACGCCAAGGTGGAACCCATCCAGGTGAACCAGGTTGCAGGCGTGGACTCAGTGGCCACCAGCAGCAACGGCCTTTACGGTCCGGGCCTCACGTCAAAGGAAATCCAGGCTTTGTCTCCGGAGCTGCAGGGCAAACTGAACGTGCGATTCCAGATGAAGAAGGACAAGAAAGGCAGGAAGTTTGCAGAAGCCGAAGAGTTCAAGATCGGCGGCGTCTATAGCGATCAACTGGAGCTTGTGAACTATTGGCTGGGGAAGGCGCTCCCCTATGTGGACAACGAGCAAATCGAGGTCGTCAAGGATGGCGTGAAGAAGATCCGTTTTGGGCCGGTGGCGAACCAGCGAAAAGCGCTTGTGGACCTCATCACCTACTTCCAGACCGGCGACGAAAAATCCTTCAAGGATCACAGCGTGGCTTGGCTCAAGACAAAATCCACCGTGGATTATCTCAACGGCTTCTATGAAGTGTACAAAGATCCCCGCGCCGTCATCGGCAGCTACGAAGCCAACGTGAGCTTTCGCGCGGATTCCGGCAAGATCGAAAAGCTCAGCCAGAACGCGCTCTACTTCGAAGCCAAAATGCCCTGGCCGGACTCGTGGAAGCGCGCCAAGGTGGAACCCCCCGTGGCATCCGTGGTGAACGTCATCGTGGCGACCGGAGACAGCGGCCCCATGAGCCCCGCGGCCTACAACCTTCCAAACTATTCTGATATCCGCAAGGAGTTCGGCTCCAAGAATGTGGTGCTGCTGAACATCGAAAGCGCGCAAAGCGCCAAGGTGAAGGAGCAGATCATCCAGGCCTTCTATCTGCCGGAAGACCAAGAGATCATCACCAAGTTCGGTGATTTGGCCCGTCAATGGACCGTCTACATGCACGAAGTCATCGGACACGGATCAGGTCAGCCCGATGCGAGCCTGAATGGCCAGGATCCCGCCAAGCTCATTGGCGGAGTTTATAGCGCGCTTGAAGAATGTCGCGCCGATTGCGTGGCGCTATACCAGTTCTTCGATCCGAAAGTGGTGGAGATCGGTGCCGTCAGCGCCGCGGATCAAATGACCGCCGTCAAGGCCATGTACTTGGGCTACCTGGGCGGCCAGCTTCGCGCCAACGGTCTGGTGCAGGGCGATACCATCCGCGAAGCCCATTATCGAGGACGCCAGCTGGTGCTCAATTACCTCACGCAACCCGGCACGGATTTCGGTGTTGCCCTGGTCCAGAAAGACGGTCATTCCTTCGTGCAAATCGCCGATGTGCAGAAGGCCCGTACCGGTGTCGGCGAAATCCTGATCAAGCTCCAGACCTTCAAATCCAACGGTGACAAGGAAGGCGTGGAGAAGTTCTTCGCGGACTTCGGCACCAAGGTGAACAAGGATTGGCAGGCGGACGCCAAGGCCCGCATGGATGCTCTGAATCTGCCCCGCGCGCGCGCCTTCGTCTTCCCTCAGTTGGTGCCAGTGATGGACCAGAAAAACGATCGCGAAGTACTCAAGGACGTCACCTTGGAAACCAAGGAAACCTTCACCGAGCAGATGCTCCGTTTCAGCCGCTGGGCCAAGAGCCGGGAGATCGCGCCGAAATAAAAACCGGAACCGCGAATGACGCGAATGGAACGCGAATGAAAACTAAGGGGAAGGGCGATTTTTTTATTCGTGTTCATTCGCGTCATTCGCGGTTCCTATTTCATTCTTCGCCCTTCCTCGACCTTACCCTGCGGGAAGAAACGTCCGCGTTTCTTGTCGCATCCCTATGGCCTGTCGTCTCCTGACCCGCTACGGGTTCGGCCTTCGGGGTCGAACTGATACCCGACGCTACGCAGCGTATGCACCCACCTCGGATGGTGGGCGTCCACTTCCATGACGCGACGCAGGCGGACGATGAAATTGTCCACGGTTCTCGGCGTGGGTTCGGCGTCTTCGCCCCAGACACGGTCGATGATCTCCTGGCGGCTCACCACCTGCCCGGCGCGCTCCATGAGGAGCTTCAGGATCATGCATTCCTTCACGCCCATGGTGAACGGCCCTTGGGGTCCTTCGCCGCAGAAATTCTCGAAGTCCACCCAGGACTCACCGAATTTATGGCGGCCGCCGAAAGTGCGGTTGCGGTACCAGGCTTCGCGGCGCAGGATAGCCCGCACGCGGGTCAGCAGCTCGCGCACCTGGAAGGGCTTGCCCAGGTAATCGTCGCCGCCGGTTTCGAATCCGTGGACCCGATCGTCCTCGGTATTCTTGGCGGTGAGAAATAAAATCGGCGTGTAGTTCTTGGCCTCGCGGACGCGCTCACAAACACTGAACCCATCCATGCCCGGTAGCATCACATCGAGAATCACCAGATCATATTTTTCCGCCAAGATGCGCTTCAGGGCTTCATCCCCACGGGTGATCCAGATGCAGGGCAGCCCCTCCATCTCCAGGTTCAGCTTGATGCCCTCGGCCAGGCTCAGTTCGTCTTCCACCAGCAGGATGTTGGGGCCAAGGTTCATGTGGATCTCCAAGACTTAGGGTGCTGACAGTAGAATAGCCTCATGAGCCCCTATCTCTCTGTCGTCATCCCGATCTACAACGAAGAAGCCAACATCCCGCAATTGTGGGAGCGGCTCGCCAAGGTTCTGAACGAGAATTTCACTGGAGAAAGGAACTGGGAGCTGATCTTCACCGACGACGGAAGCAAGGACCGTTCGCTGCAGATGTTGTTGGAGATCGCCAAGGCTGAGCCGCGCATCAAGGTTGTGGAATTCAACCGCAACTACGGCCAGCACTCGGCCATTTTTGGAGCCCTTTCCGAGGTCGAAGGCCGAGTGGTGGTGACGCTGGACGCGGATCTGCAAAATCCCCCGGAGGAAATCCCGAAACTCGTGGCGAAGGTCGAGGAGGGTTTCGACGTGGTGGGCGGCTGGCGTCAGGGCCGCGAGGAGAATGATTCCATCTTCCGGCGCCTGCCCAGCAAGATCGTCAACGCCATCACGCGAAAGACCACTGGCGTGAAGCTTCACGACTACGGCTGCATGTTGCGCGCCTACAGTCGCGAAGTGGTGGACGCCATGCTGCTATGCAAGGAGCGCAGCAGTTTCATTCCCGCCCTGGCGAACTCGTTTGCCAAACGCATCACCGAAGTACCCGTGGCCCACGCCGAACGGGCCGCCGGGGAATCGAAATATGGTTTATGGAAGCTCATCAACCTGCAATTTGATTTGCTGACTTCCTTCAGCCTGCTGCCATTGCAGATGCTTTCGGTGCTTGGTGTTCTAGTGAGCGCCCTGGGCATGGGCTTCGGCGCCTACCTGTTGATTTACCGGGCACTGCATCCCGAGCGCACCGTGGAAGGTGTTTTCACGTTGTTCGCCATCCTCTTCATGTTCATCGGCGCTCAGTTTTTCGCCTTTGGATTGCTGGGCGAATACATCGGCCGCATCTACGTAGAGGTGCGGGACAGGCCACGGTACATGGTGAAGAAGGTTCATCAATCAAGTCCCAAGTCCTGAGTCCCAAGTCTCAAGTCCCGAATCCCAAGCATGCACCAACGCTGCGTTTGGGTTCCTTGGGACTTGGGACTTGACTCGGGGCGATGCCCCTCGCCCCTTCGGGGCCGCAACGCTTTGCGTTCGGTCCTATCCTCACCTCCGCTCCGCTTCGGTCGGATGGTGTAGCTTGGGACTTAGTAGCTCCCCTCATCCTTCATCGGCGGATAGTCCTTCCCGAATTTGTTTTTGTGCGGCTCGAAGGGGGGCAGGTTCGCGCTCAGGGTCCACTCGCCGTGGACGTTGGCTTGGCCGATGGTGATGGGAAATGTTTTTTCTCCGGTCTCGGGATGCCAGAGCTTCAGCCGGTAAGTACCCTCTGGGATTTCATCAAAGGCCAGACCCATCTTGCCATCCAGCACTTGCGCATAGGGTGTTTCCAGGACCCAAAGAAACGCGTTCATCTTGTGGTGGACATTGCAGTAGAGCTTCAGCAGACCGGGCTTTGCCAGCCTGATGGGTGCTGGCGTGTCCCCGGGCTCGTACTGACCCGTGTCGAAAGGCACGGTGCAGCAGACGCTGAAAACGTTGTGGACGATGGAGTCCTGGTTGGGGAATGTGACCAGGCTGCCAGGCGTGGTCCAGGCCACGCGGGGCGCGAATCGCTTGCCCATCGTGCGGATGCGCAGCAAGGGCCGTTTCTCCAGAATGGGCTTGGGTGCCGCCAAGGGTTCAAGGATGGCGATGACATCCCTCAGCGTCTCTCGCGGCTTTCCGTTTTTGTCCAGGAGCTTCACGGGGCCGGAAAGCCCCCCGGCCAGGAGTGGAGCGGCCAGCACCATCGCAAAAATTCTGAAAGGCATAAGGACTCCGGCAGGTGTCCCAGGAAGCCTACTCCAATTTATCAAGTTGCAAGAACTCCGAAGGGTGCTAAGTGATGACTAATCTCATTCATCAATCTGGCTGTAGAACCCGACCGGCGCTTTTCCTAGGGCCGCGCGCAGGATTGTTGCATGATTCACTTCGTCGCCCATGATGCGGGCGGCGGCTTCCAACAAGGACTTGGTCTTGAACTGTGAAACCGCCGACAGATAGGCCCTGGCAGCCTTCATTTCCAGGAACCTTTGGCACGTGCCAAGCCTTTCGCGCATCGAAGGGGAAGAACAGAAAACCGCTAAGCTCGATTCAACCAAATTCCCCTTTTCGAGGTTCGCCATGAGCCATGAAGTGCGCTGGTACCGCTCGCTAGCCTGGAAGTTCGTCCTTCGCACAAGCGTGACC
>JANOLT010000088.1:0-4291 GCA_031419915.1 Holophagaceae bacterium | reverse complement strand
GGTGCCTAAACTCCTGCTTTCCAGGCCCACCGAATTGCCGCTGCGACTGAACGCGCTGGCGATTCTGCATGGCCAGTTCAAGGGAAGCCTGGCCTGCAGTGGTGGCGTCCACGATTCCTTAGACGCCGTGAAGGCTGTCTTCGCGGGCGCATCAAGCGTGCAGGTGGTTTCCACCTTGCTCCAGCACGGCCCCTCGTATCTCCAGACCCTTCGCACAGGCATGGAGGAATGGTTGGAGCAGCATGAGTACGATAGCCTGCGTCAAGGCCTCGGCAGCATGAGCATGGCCACCGTCCCCAATCCCCACGCCTTCCATCGCGCCAGCTACATGCGAGTGCTGCAGGGCTGGAGGCCGGAAGCGAATTAGGCCCGGATCCTGCATTTGGACGAGATGAAATTGGCTTCAGGCTTCAGGCTTCGTTGCTGCGGATGTTCCACTTTTTTTGATGTGTCTCAAGATGCCAACGAAACCAACAACGAAGCCTGAAGCCTGGTGACTGAAGCCTCTTCAGCGGATTGAAATCTCCATGGGCATTCGGGCGTACACGCCTTGGGGATCATTCAGGGATGTGAGCACTTTCAGTTGGCGCTGGAACTCGGCCATCACTTGGTCCGCGGGGCCCTTGGTGAGTTTGCGCTGCTTCTCGCCGCCCAGGGCCTCCAACAATTTCTCGATGGGCTTTTTCGCCGCGCCGGGGCCGTCCACCCGGTAGTCGTTCTCGATCTTGGCTTTCTTGGCGGCGTAGCGGATGGCGTCTTCAAGGCCACCCAGCTCATCCACCAATTTCAGTTTTAGGGCTTCCTGGCCGCTCCACACACGCCCCTGAGCGATCTTGTTCACGCCCTCTTTGGGGAGGTGGCGGCTCTCGGAAACCTTGGATAGGAATTGGTCGTAGATGTGGTCCACAACGCTCTGGATGCGGGCTAGTTCGAATTCGGTTTTCGGCCGGGTGAGGGTCATGGGGTTGGCCAGCTTGCTGGTGGAGACTTCGTCCCAGGTGATGCCGTGCTCATTGGCGAGCTTCTTCACATTGGGCAGCAGGCCGAACACGCCAATGGAGCCGGTTATGGTGTTGGGCTCGGCAAAAATGTGGTCACCGTAGGTGCTGATCCAGTAGCCGCCAGAGGCCGCGAGGTGGCCCATGGAGATGATCAGGGGCTTCTCTTTCTTGGTGAGGATCACTTCCCGCTGGATGAGATCGCTGGCCGACGCGCTGCCACCGGGGCTGTTGACGCGCATGACCACGGCTTTCACGTTCTTGTCCAGGCGCAGCTTTCGCAGCTCACGCGCCAGCTTGTCACCGCCGACCTGGCCACCGTCACCGTCGCCATCCACGATCTCGCCCTCGGCATAGATGATCGCGATGCGGTTCTTGCCCTTCTGGGCTTCGGCCGGTAGGCCCGCGTATTCATCCATGGAAACTTGCGGAAAATCCTTGTCCTTGGCGGTCTTGCCGGAGAGCGATTTCAACTGGTCCAGCACTTCGTCCTCGGCGGCGATCTGGTCCACCAGGCCCGCTGTCTTTGCCTCTGAGGCCAGGAGAAAGCCCTGCTCATCGGAAATCTTCTGGATATCGGCGGCGGTCTTGTGGCGGTCCTTGGCGACGCTGCCCTTCCACTCATCCCAGATGTCGCCCAGGAGCTTGGCGATCTGCTCGCGGTTGGCATCGCTCATCTTGTCGAGTATGAAAGGCTCCACCGCGCTCTTGTACTTGCCTACGCGGGTGACCTGCACCTCGATGCCGTACTTCTGAAAGGCACCGCCGAAGAACATGGGCTCCGACGCGAGACCCGTCATTTCCATCTCGCCGAAGGGATTGACGATGACCTTGCCAGTGCCCGCGCAAAGATAGTAGGCCCGTTTGCCCCAGCCCATGTTGTAGGCCACCACTGGCTTTCCGCTCGTCTTGAAGCGCTGGATGGCTTCCTTCAGTTCCTTCAAGGCCGCGGGTCCTGACCCATAGCCTGTGGGCTCTGGATTGCCGGTGAGGTAAAGGGCTGCGATGCGCTTGTCCGTGGCGGCGCGGTCCAGTGCCTTGATCAGCGTGTAGAGTGGCGTGGCGTTTTCGCGACCGCTCAAAGCCTGACGCAGGGCCTCACCCGGTGCCGCATCATGCACTGAATCGGGAATGTTGGTGCTGAGATCAAAAACCAACACAGCCTTTTCGGGTACCACGGTCTTGGATCCGCCAGCGGCTGCGATGGCGATGAAAAGAATGAAAAATGAGCCGCTGAAGATCACGAGCGCCAGCAGCGAGGCAAAAAGATGTTTGAAGAAATCCTTCATGGCTTGCTCCCCTAGGGAGGGAAATGGTTTCCCTGAAAATCCCAATCTTCCAGTATGCCGTGATGCCCAAGGCGGGTCGCCGCAAATTGGCCGTGGGCTGTGGGCTCTGGGCTCTGGGCTGTGGGCTGTGAGACTTGGGACTTGGTCATGGCGTATACTGAGACTCTGTCAAGGAGCACCCAAGATGTCCAACTACCCCGAACACATGGTCGCGCCCATGCGCGAAGAGCTCACGCAAATCGGCTTCGAACACCTGATGAATCCAGAACAGGTGTATCAAGCACTTCAGCGCCCGGGCACCACATTGCTGGTTGTGAACAGCGTGTGCGGCTGTGCGGCCGCCGGGGCGCGGCCCGGCCTGACCTTGGCACTCAAGGATAAAGGCCTGAAATTTGATCACCTGGTTACAGTTTTCGCAGGAATGGAAAAGGAAGCCACCCAGGCCGCCCGGGAATACTTCGAGGGCGCCGCCCCCAGCTCACCCCAGGCCGCCATCCTGAAGGACGGCCAGCTCCTGCACCTGCTTCAGCGCACGGATTTCCTGGGCCATGAGCCCGAGCAGATCGCAGCGACGCTCGAATCGGCCTACAAGCATTCCCTCGCCGTGGCTTAAGAGCCCAGGGGAAGATCTCCGTTAGGTGCCGCTTCAGAACTTCAATAACCCAGCACCTTTCGCATTCCCGCCAGCACGCGGTCGGTGTTGGGGAGCGTGGCACGCTCCAGGATGCGGTTGAAGCCCACGGGCGTGAAGGTCGAGCCCACGCGCTCGATGGGGGCATCGAGCCAGGCAAAGCATTCGCTGGCGATTTGAGCTGCCAGCTCCCCGCCGAAGCCGCCGAAGACTTTATCCTCGTGCACGATGAGCACGCGGTGGGTTTTCTTCACGGAAGCAAAGATCGTTTCGGTATCCAACGGACTCAGGCTACGGAGATCAATGACTTCCACGCTTCGGCCTTCGGCTTCCAGTTTCTTGGCGGCCTCCAGGGCGAAGTGGACCGGCGTTCCGTAGGCCAGCACCGTGAGATCAGTGCCCATGTTCCTGATCCGTGCCTTGCCGAAGGGCACCGCAAAATCGCTGGGAACCACGGCCTGGGCCAGTTTCGAGTTGTAGAGGAATTTCGGCTCAAGGAAAAGCGTCATGCCCCGGCTGCGCATGGCCGTGCGCAACAGGCCCGCCGCATCATCGGCGAAAGCTGGCACCACCACGCGGATGCCCGGCAGGTTCGTGAGCCAGGCTTCGATGTTTTGCGAGTGATAAAGACCACCGCCGATGTAGCCACCGGAGGCCAGGCGAATGGTGATATTGGGCGCGAATTGGCCGTTGGTGCGCCAGTATTCGTGGCTGCACTCCACAACCTGCTCCGCGGCGGGCCAGATGTAATCGGCGAATTCAGCGCCTTCCACCACCACGCGGATCTTGTCGTTGAAACGGCTGAACCCATTTGCCGTTCCGACAATGTAGTCCTCTGCGATGGGTGCGTTGAAGACCCTTGTGGGGCCGAATTCCTGCTGCATGCCTTTCGATACATTGAAGATTCCGCCCTTTTCCTTGTTGGCCATGTCCTGGCCCCAAATGAAGGTGTCGGGATTGAACCTGAATTCTTCTTTCAGCGTCTGATTGAGGGATTGAATCAGGCTGATGGCCCCTCCCGTTTCAAGATGGGTTCCATCGGGAAATTTTTCCGAAACCCAGCCTTCAGGGATTACAAAATCGAAGATGCTCTCAGCCTTCGGGTCTGCGCTCTTGATGGCCTTGTCCGAAGCATCGTTGTAGGTCACGCTATTTTCGGCCTCGATGGTTTTGAGCGCGGATTCATCGAGCCCGTTTTTCAGACAGAATGTGCGGAACCGGGGCAGCGGATCCGCCGCCTTGGCCGCCGCCAGCTCCGACGCATCGCGGTACCACTCGTGTTTGTCGGAATTGGAATGCGCCCCAATGCGCACGCAGGTGGCGTAGACCATGGCTGGCCCATTGCCGGTCCAGACGTAATCTTTGGCTTCCTG
>JANOLT010000087.1:0-6025 GCA_031419915.1 Holophagaceae bacterium | reverse complement strand
GAGGACTCAAGAACCGCGGTGGTGGGCTGGATTCCATTGGAAGGTGCGATCCAGAGCTTGTCGCTGAGACCCAAATCAAAATTCAGCGTGGCGTTGGCGGTGACAGGTGTACCGGGGACGGGGTTGCCGGTCGGGGCGCTTCCATCCGCGCCTTTCCTGGCGGAGTAAATGGCCCGTTCGGATTGCGGCAAAGAACTGGTGATCCCAGTTGGGTCCGCGATGAGCCGAACCTGCTGGTTGGAAATCTGGAAGATGCTGGTGACTTCAATGAAAGTGTCAGATCCTTGGGGTACGGTGATGCTGTATGCACCCGTTGAATCGGTGAGAGCGGGAGCGGCGGACAAAACCCAGACACGGGTCTTGGTACCATCCGGATTGGTTTCATCTTTGGCGTGATAGACCCGCACCAAGGCGCCCCGCACGGGGAGAACCTTGAAATTCGCAGAAGTGGTTTCAAGCCCCGTGGGTACACCATTGACATCGCTTAATAGCGGGATGCGGACATAGGTGACCTTTCCGCTGATGGTGGCAGTGCTGATTCCGGTCGTGCCGCTATTTTTCGAAGAGGATTTGCAAGCCAATGAAAAGGTCAGGAATCCCGCGACGCCAAGGGCCATAAGGGCCAATACCGTTCGCCTTGCACCCCGACCGAGGTGTCCAAACGCCATATTCTCATCCTCGCCAAAACCTAAATCCTACCATGCACGCCGCATCCACGCTTACGATGAATGGTCCGACGTACCTGGGTTCCCCGGAGGGGGAGAAAGTTCCCGATCAGGTCTGTTTATCGGCGGGATTCCCCGATCTGTGCGTTCATCGCCAGGACTTCTGAAGAAATTTCCTCTTCGTCATTCATGAAGGGAAGGGGATTGCGTTGACTGCCATCCACACGGAGCTCGAAATGTAGGTGTGGACCCGTTGCATTGCCCGTGCGGCCCACTTCGGCGATCTTCTGACCACGGCGCACCACATCACCCACTTCCACCAAGTTGGTGCGGTGGTGACCGTAATGTGTGGCAACACCGTTGCCGTGATCTATGGTGACAAAATTCCCGTACTGGCGTTGGCGTCCAACCGCGATCACCTGGCCGTCCATGGCGGCAAACACGCAAGTGCCCGTGGGTGCGTTCAAGTCCACGCCCTTATGGCTGCTTCGATAGCGAACCCTCTTCTTTTTATTGTGGTTCTTGACACGGATGATCTTTGACCGCATTCGCGGACCCCATGCAGAGCTGATGCTGCGGGTCTCCACGGGCCAAATCAGATCCATATGCTCCCGGTCCACCGGCGTGAATTCGGGGGTCTTCGGTGCGCCTGCTTCGGATGCGACCGAAAATCCCAGCACGGGCTGTAATTCCGTGACGAAACGATCAGGAGCATTGAGTTCACTCCCTACTATCCCGCTATTAGAAGCTTCGGGGCCCGGATTGGAGGGAAGCATCCGCTCCAAATGACTCAAACCCGTGTCACGAAGAATCGGAGTGGCCGGCAATGCTGGAACATCGGCGGGAACATGGGATGCCACCGACCTGCTTGTTGCCACGACAGTCCGTGCCGGGCGGGCCACGTGAAGGCTCATTCCAGGTTTCAACTTCGCCAATTGAATCTTGGGGTTCAGAGCTGACAGCTGAGCCAAGCTCATGCCGTTGGCACGTGCGATGCTGGCGCCGGTATCGCCTCTGCGGACGTGATGGACAGAAGCATAGGAGGGAGCGGCTGAAAGCGCGCCCGAGATGGACGCAACCGCGAACGTCAGAAGCAAATTTCGCATAGGGGCCCTTGGACTGGGGAAGAAGGCAAACCGACTTCCAGTTATGGGGGTGCGAACTCCGAAGTGATCGCGTTGAGAAGAACCAGATTACTCCGCCATGTTAAAAGCGGCAAATTAAAATTGTTTTTAACAAGCGGTTCAGAGATTACCAGACCAGGGACAGCCCGGCAGGGAAGCGGTGACAGTCCCCCGACGCCCCCCTTCCTTTAGCAGAAGCCGTACCGGACCCAGGCTCATGTTCTGCCCCGCGGCTTTGAGCATGTCGTAGAGCACCAGGAGGCCCCCACAGACTCCTGCCATGGCTTCCATCTCCACACCGGTGCGGGCCTCGACCGAGACCTCGACCTTTAGCCAGGCCGCAGAAGTGTTCCGGTCCCAAAAATGATCCACGTTGATGCCATCCACCGAGAGGGGATGGGCCAGGGGGATGAGGTCGGCGGTGCGCTTGACACCATTTACCGCACCAATGCGGGCCAGGTTCCAGGGATCCCCTTTAGGTAGGGTGCCGGCCTCAAGAGCCCTGGCCTCGGCTTCTCCAAGCACCAGACAGCCCACTGCCACGGCCCGCCGCCTTGTGGGGACTTTTTCAGAAACATCCACCATGCGGGGACGGCCTTCGAGATCGAGATGGGTCAAGTCGGTCGGGTTGTGTAGGTTGCTCATAAGCTCAAAAGGATATCCCGCAGCGCCGAAACATCCGAGGCGTAATAACGGGGATGATGAGGCGCCAAGGCATCTCCCGAATACATGCCGTAGCCAACGGCCAGGCATGGGACACCGGCAGCCGTGGCCATATCCACATCGAAGGGTGTATCGCCGATCATCAAGCAGTCCTCGGCCTTCCGGTTTGTTCTCTCCATGATCTGATGAAGGCTCTCGGGATGCGGCTTGCCGTTATCTACCTCATCAGGGGTGACGATGGGGTCGAACCAGTCCCACCAGCCCAGGCGCGCCATGGTGGGCTTCAGGCCACGATTGCGTTTGGAGGTGGCGATGGCCATGGGTTGGCCCTTGAAGTGGAGTTCGGAGATGAGTTCAGGAATGCCGTCGAAGGCCTTGATCAAGGGCTCATGGCCCTGGTGGTCGAAGGTGCGGTAGGTGGTCAGCATCCGGTCCATGGTCAGCTCATCATCCAATGGGAAGGTCCGACGGATACCCTCCTCCAGCGGCAGGCCAACATACTTCAGCCATTCTTCGCGGAGATCCAGGGGAAAGCCCAAGAGCCTTAGCGTGTGGGCCATGCCCGCTTCAATGATGGGTTTTGAATCCACCAGCGTTCCGTCGAAATCAAAGATGAAAAATTTCATGGGGTCAATTCCTATTGCCGGCTAAGCGATCTGTTCTTCTTCACTGGGAAGGGGTTCGGTATCGGTTCCAAAAACCCCTTCCCATTTGGCGATGACCACGCTGGCCAGGCCGATGAAGAGCCACAGCGTGCTGGACGGTACCAGGGTTTTTTCATACATCCTAGCCTCGACAATGAGATGGAAGTGTCCCACGGGGGTACGCCACCTTGCGATACTGCGTTCATGGAAATACCCAAGACTTCCGACAAAGGCGGCTGGAACTGGCTTCTTCTGAGCCTCTTGCTCATCGAAAGGGCAACGGCCTGGTTTGCCTTTCCGTTGAACGATCTCAGCCGGGACATTGCGGTCTGGGAGACAAGCTTCTGGATGGCCTGGGGCCTGGGTGGCCTTCTGCTGGCGGTCGTTCCGCTCATTCTTCGCCATCGCGCCGGCGGCTGGCTCTCGGCTCTTTCCGGCTTCGTGCTCCTTGCCCGCAGCTGCATTCCCTTGTTGGGTGAAAAACCAGCCGCAGGGGCCGTCGTGGTGATCATGGCCACCAGCATCACCCTGACTTTCGCCTTCCTATACGAGCAGAGCTACTGGCCTGTGCTTGAGAACGATAAACCCACTGAGGGCAGCGATCAGGCTGAACACATTGACGATGATGTCTGATGACATAAGGCGGGCTATGCTTATGAGTGTCCTCGCTGGAAGGCGGGGCAGTTCAGGAGTTGTTCATGCCGACGCGTTCGCGCTGGAGTGTTCTCAATGTTTCGTTTCTGGTGGGCACGCTTGCCGTTGCGGCGGTACTCGTGCCCGTGAAGATTGCGGTCCAGGGGATTCATTGGACTGAAATCGTGCTTTGCGCCGCCATGGTGTTCGCCATTGGAACGGCCATCAGCGCAGGCTATCACCGGCTGTTTTCGCATCGCGCTTTTCAGGCCATTTGGCCGGTGCGGTTTCTCCTGCTCTGTTTCGGCGCCGCGAGCTTTGAAAATTCGGCCCTGAAGTGGGCCTCGGACCACAGGCTGCACCATCAATACGTAGACACCGAGAAAGATCCCTACACCATCCAGAAGGGCTTCTGGTTCGCCCACTGGATCTGGGTAATGGAAGAAAAAGAGAGCAGCTTGCCGGGTGTGGCGGATCTCCAGAAGGATCCGCTCATCATGTGGCAGCACCGGAACCACTTTCTCATCGGCGCTGTGGTGGCCTGCATCCCACTCTACATTGGCTTGGTGACGGGCCATTTCTGGGCCTACCTGGTGATGGGGCTTTCCCTGCGCATCGTGCTGACTCACCACACGACCTTTCTCATCAACTCCGCCGCCCATGTGTTTGGCAGCCGCCCCTACACCGACGCCAACAGCGCTCGGGACAACTGGGTGCTGGCGCCTTTGACTTACGGCGAGGGCTACCACAACTTCCACCACATGTGGCAGTGGGACTACCGCAACGGCGTGATGTGGTACCAGTGGGACACCACCAAATGGCTGTTGAGTGTGCTGTCATGGATGGGCCTCGTTACCAACCTTCGACGGGTCAGTGCGGCGGCCATGCGTCGGGCCCGTCTGCAAATGGAAGAAAAACTATTGCGAGAGCGCCTGATCACCGCCAGCCCCGCCGTGGCAACGCCTTTGCAGGAGCGCCTTGCTGCCGCCCGGCTGCGGGTGGATGCGGCCCTTGCATCCTTCCAGGAAAAACACGAAGCATGGGAAGCCAAGAAAACCGAGTGGAAGTCAATGGGCCACGCCAAGGCCGAACATTGGCGCCACGCCAAGGCCGAGTGGAAGGCCACCATGGCTCAGCACCGGCTGGAACTCCATGCCGCCTGGGAAGAATGGCGCGCCGCCCGGAGAGAAGTCCGCACCGCCTTGGTTTACGCGTAGGTCTGATTCGGGATCTATTTGAAAATTTAGTGGTGGCCGTTGTCGGAATGGCCACCATGGCCCAGGTCCGCTGCGGCCTCGCCCATATAGTTCACCGTGCGCCCCTTGAAAACAACCCAGGCGCTGAATACAGCCAGGGTCACCAAGCCTGTCCCCATGAGAGGACGGAGGGCGGACCCGAAGTATTCATAGGGATGGCTAAGCAGGGCGATGACGATGCAAAGGGTGCCATAGGCCACTAGAAAACTGCCCCACCCCAGGCTTGAAGCAGGGGTCTGGCCTACTTCTTCGGGCACGGTGCCCAAAGGCTCGGCCACTTCGGAGGCGATGTGGAGGCCCTGAAAGACCAGCACGGCAGAGAGTAAGTAATAAAAAATGTAAAAAAGCAACATCGGCATCTCCAGGGACTTTGCAAGCCATCCAGAAATAGCATGAATGCGCTCTTCAATCCGTGTGAATCAGCGTCAATCCGTGGTTCAAAAATTAAAGCAGGGGAAGTTCACCTGCGCTTCCGATGAAAGGACAGGGCGGCCTTAGATGCTGTTCGAACTCCTGGCAAAGAAACCTGATCGGAACACCCAGGAATTTCCCCTTGGGAAATGACCAATCCCGAGATAAACTGATCCGCTTAAGGAGTGCCCATGCTTTCCATTCGTCTAGCTCGTAACGGCGCCAAGAAGCGCCCCTTCTACCACATCGTCGTCAGCGAGAACGATCGCATTCCCACAGGCCAAGCCATCGAGGTGCTGGGCTTCGTAAACCCCATCGCGGGTTCCGGCGAGACGGTCCGCATTGACGCCGACAAAGCCAAGGCCTGGATCGCCAAGGGCGCCAGCCCTTCCAAGACGGTGTCGGACCTCTTCAAGAAGCACGCGATTCTTTAGGGTCTTCAACCGCAGAACCTTAGAATCTTGAAAGCCGGGCCCGTCTGCACATAGTGCAACATCGGGTCCGGCTTTTAAAAAATGGGGCTGTCATGACCGCTGATTTCGAAGCCTTTCTCAAAGATGTCCTGAGCCCCATGCTGGACCACCCAGAAGCCCTGCGCATCGAAGTCCGGGAGACCGGCAAGAAATGCG
>JANOLT010000086.1:0-2314 GCA_031419915.1 Holophagaceae bacterium | reverse complement strand
CATCACCGTGGAAGAGGCCAAGGGCCGCGAAACTGAGTTGACCGTCGTGGAAGGCATGCAGTTCGACCGCGGCTACCTGAGCCCTTACTTCGTGACCAACCCCGATCAGATGAAGGTGGAGCTGGAGAACCCCTACGTCCTCGCCTACGAGAAAAAGATCTCCAACATGCGCGATCTGCTTCCCCTGCTGGAGCAGGTCGTCAATAGCCGCCGCCCGCTGCTTATCATCGCCGAGGACATTGATGGCGAAGCCCTTGCGACGCTGGTGGTCAACAAGATCCGCGGCACCATCAATGTGGCCGCCGTCAAGGCTCCCGGCTTCGGCGACCGCCGCAAGGCCATGCTGGAAGACATCGCCATCCTGACCGGCGGCAAGGCCATCAGCGAGGATCTGGGACTCAAACTCGAGAACCTGACCCTGGCTGATCTTGGCACCGTCAAGAAGGTGACCATTGACAAGGAGACCACCACCCTCGTCGAAGGCGCCGGCACCACCGAAGCCATCCAGGGCCGCGTGAAGCAGATCCGCGCGCAGGTGGAAATCTCGACCTCCGACTACGACAAGGAGAAGCTGCAGGAACGTCTCGCCAAGCTCGTCGGCGGCGTTGCGGTCATCAAGGTGGGCGCGGCTTCCGAAACTGAGATGAAGGAAAAGAAGGCCCGCGTCGAGGATGCCATGCACGCCACCAAGGCAGCCGTGGAAGATGGCATCGTCGCTGGCGGCGGCGTGGCCCTGCTGCGCGCCATCGTCAAGCTGGACAAGCTCAAGGTGAGTGGCGATCAGGCCACGGGCATCTCCATCGTCCGCAAGGCGCTTGAAGAACCCACCAGGCAGATCGCCAACAACGCCGGCGTCGAGGGTTCAGTCGTGGTGAATACCGTTCGTGAAGGCAAGGGCAACTTTGGCTTCAATGCCGCCACGGGCGAGTTCGGCGACATGGTGGCCTTCGGTGTGGTTGACCCCGCCAAGGTGGTCAAGAGCGCCCTGCGCAATGCCGCATCCGTAGCTGCGATGATGCTCACCACCGAAGCCATCATCAGCGAGCTCCCCGAGCCCAAGGGCGCCCCAATGGGCGGTCCCGGCATGGGCGGCGGCATGGAAGACATGTACTAAAAAAAGCCATGAGCTTTGAGCCATGAGCTAAGAGCTGAGAAAAAAAAGAAAAGGCCCCGCATCCGTGGGGCCTTTTTTGTGCGGTTCGTGACGCACAACCCCTAGAGCGCCTGCTAGCGTTTTCTTATGCAGGCCCTTGATCTCCATGGACTGGATCCACGCAAGCGCATCGCGTCGCTTTTTCTCACGCCGCTCTGCGACATGGGCTGCCGTTTTTGCGCGAGTGAAATGGATTTCTCCGCGATGTCCTTCGATGAAGCCACATCGCTTCTGTCTGTGCTTCGTGGGCGCGTGGATGGCGTGGTGCTGGGCGGGGGCGAGCCATTCTTGTGGCCCCACGACCTGGCGAAACTGGCCTGTCTGGCTTCCGATATGGGCTTCCAAGTGCAGGTCTGCACCAACGGCGTGAACATGCCTGTGGGTTATGAACGAATCGAAGCCATTCATCGCTACATCCTGCCCCTGGAGGCCATGGACCCAGGACTGCACGATAGCCTGCGGATCCGCGCAGGCGGCGGACATCACAGAATCGTGATGGACCGGATTCAGGCCCTGGCCAGAGCCGGGCGCGAGATCACGCTTTCCACCGTTGTCACCGCTGAAAACCTTAGCGAATTGCAAGCCATCGCGGAGTGGCTGGCGTGGCAGTCGCTGGTGGGGCTGAAGATCCACGCGTGGCATTTATATCGCTTCCTGCCGGTGGGCCGCGGGGGCGTCCCGCACGGCCAGGATCTGGCTGTGGACCGCGGGGAGTACTTGCGGGCCTGTGGCGCGATGAAGTTCGCTGGACTGCCCTTCCAGGTCTTGCGGCGGGATGACATGACCCGTGCCAGCTCCGTGGAATTCTGCTGGTTCGAAAAAGGGCGGCTGCGGCTGGGCAGTGAACCTCTTCAGAATCCATTGCGGCCAGGGATGGTCAAGAAAAAGAAAGCCGCAGATTACGCCGATGACAAAGATGAATAATACGATTTCCTGATTACCACCCAACCTCAGCCCGCAGCTTTTCAAGATCAAAAGCTGATCCACAGATTTCACCGATTCCACAGATTCCCAACTGGTCGCCACCTCCGGAGGTGGAGGAATCTCCCCTTACGCTCCGCATGGGCCAACTAGTTTTCAGGGCGGCGGCCCCGGCCAAGCCGGGGTGGCCCAAGCTCCATGCCGGGCGCGAGCATCACTACCCCGCCAATCGCATTTCTC
>JANOLT010000085.1:0-2808 GCA_031419915.1 Holophagaceae bacterium | reverse complement strand
GAACCCTGCTGGCGTGGGCCTTCACGCTGCCGCTTTTCGGTTCCATGGTGCCCGGGGTGATGGTTCACCTGGACTGGCGGCTTCAGGCGCTGCTCAGCGGGATGGTGGTCTTCGCCGCGGGCGGTGGTTTTTTCAAAAGGGCCGGGCTCCAGCTGCTCCATCGCGAGACCACCATGGACACGCTGGTGGCCCTGGGCGCGGGCATTGCCTGGGGCTTTGGGCTGGTGGAAGGGCTTCGCGGGGAGCATCACCTTACGTTCGAAACCGCCGCGGCTCTGGTGGCATTTCTGTTGCTCGGGAAATACCTGGAGACCCGCGCCAAGGTCCGCACCGGCGACAGCCTGACGTCGCTGCTGAAGCTCGCGCCTTCCACAGCTTTGCGGCTGGATCTGGAAGGCCAAGAGGAAGAAGTTCCAGTCTCGATGCTGAAGCTCGGCGACCGTGTTCGCGTTCGGCCTGGTTCCGCCATCCCCGTGGACGGCCTGGTGGTGGCGGGTTCGGCGGACGTGGAGGAGGCCCTTCTCACGGGCGAGCCATTGCCGGTACCCAAGCAGACGGGCGATGCGGTCATCGCTGGCGCCCTGGTGCATGGGGGCAGTCTGGAAATTGAAGTCCGCGCCGCGGGCCGCGATACCTGGCTCGCAAAACTCGCCCGGCAGGTGGGCGAAGCCAAGGCCTCCAAGGCACCGGTCCAGGCGCTCGCTGATCGCATCAGCGCCGTCTTCGTGCCCGTGATCCTGGTGCTGGCGGCCCTTACCTTCGCGGCCTGGTGGATGCACTCGGGCGATATCTCACTGGCCTGGAGACCCGCGGTCACGGTGCTGGTCATCGCCTGTCCCTGTGCGCTGGGACTCGCTACGCCCGTAGCCTTGACCACGGCGCTGGGCACCGCAGCCCGAAACGGCCTGTTGGTGCGGGATGCCGCAGCCTTCGAGCGGTTGGGTTCCATCACGGATATCGCCTTCGACAAGACCGGCACGCTTACCCTCGGCAAGCCGATATTGCGGGAGACCCGCATCCTTTCTGATGACGGAGCCGATATGCTGCGCCTGGCGGCGGCCCTGGAGCGGGATTCGGAGCATCCCCTCGCCAAGGGCATTCGCGACGCCGCCAAGGGCTTGGTTCTGTCGCCCGTTCAGGACTTTCGCGCTCACCCTGGCGGGGGTGTGTCGGGCGTCATCGAAGGCCGCGCATTCATGCTCGGAAACGCCGCGTTTGTGGGTGTTAATTTTCCGGATGTTCCTTCGGATGCCACGGCGGTGGGCCTCGCGGAAGGCACAACAGTGATGGGCCTTTTCATCCTCGCCGACGCGGTGCGCCCCGATGCTTTGGCGGCGGTGCAGGCACTCCAGGCCGAGGGGCTGCGGCTGCATCTCTTCAGCGGCGACCGGCCCGAGCCGGTGCTGAAATTGGCGACAGAGCTGGGCATTCCCGAAGCGCTCGGCGGATGCACGCCGGGCCTGAAACAATCGCGCATCGCCGAATTGCAGCACGAAGGCCGCACCGTGGCCTTCGTGGGGGATGGCGTGAACGATGCTCCCGCCCTCGCCCAGGCGGATGCAGGCTTAAGCCTTCCGGGCCTCGAAGCGGCCCAGGGCGCAGCACCCCTGAACCTGCTGCGGGAAGGTCTGGAACCCCTGCTCAGTGCTCGGCGCCTGGCTCGAAAAACTCAAAAAATCATACGCCAAAACCTGGCCTGGGCTTTCGGCTACAACTTATTGTTGGTGCCCCTCGCCGCCTTCGGCCAACTGGAACGCTTCGGCGGCCCCATGCTCGCGGGCGCCGCCATGGGACTCAGTTCCTTTACGGTGGTGCTCAATGCGCTGAGGCTGCGGAAGGTGTGAGATTCCCGGTGGAACAAAGGCGTCTATCAATTTCACCGCAGATAGCTGATCCAAGTTGCTCACACCGAAAACGATAAAAGCAAAGGCTCAGGTCGTAACCACGATCGAGAAGCCGAAAGTGTCCGGTCATCCCGTTCGGCGCTTTCCGGCCCATTCTATCAACGCGATCTGGGCCGCCTGGTTGATGGAGAGCCCGTCCTTTTTCGCGCCTTCAGACACTGCCTCCCAGGTGCTATCCGCGATACGCAGGCTGTGGGTCCGCGTGGGGGCGACGGTGGATCCCTTCCGGGGCCGACCACGCCCATGCAGGCGAGTTGGGACATGAGGCCCCAACTCAGCCTCCACTTCTTTCACGATCTGGTCGTAGTTGGCGCGGATTTCCTTCAGGGATGGACCAACGCCAGCCCGTTTGGAGGCTTCCTCAAAGGTCATGGGTTTGGGCTTCGTGGTCATGGGTTCCTCCTCTGACGAATCGGGAAGCTGGAGATGGGGTACAGGGCTTTCGTTTCACCGACTTTACTAAACACCAAGCGGTACAGGCGGCCTTCGAAAGAGCCCTCGCATTCGATGCGCCCCATCCCTTGAATCGAGGGAGCAAACCTGGCGTCCGGTGAAAAAAACACTGCTTCGGCGATGGCTGGGGTCACACCATGCTCCGCAAAGTGCGCCGTGTTCTTTTCATCCCAGATGAAGTGCATCCCGTCACCTTGATAAAATGTAATGCAATATTTAATCTTGTCAAGTTACCCATCCTGAAATCACAATTCGCCGCTGCCCCCGATCCGGGGAATAAGATCTCGGCCATCCGGGGGATTCGATTCCAGAGGTTCGTTCATCCAAGATTCGGAATTCAAACATCTTGATTTCATAGACACTGACACCATGGCTTTTTCTCCCTTCGAGGGCGTGCTGCTGGACGATCCACGGGAACCCATTCCGGGGTCGCTGGCGGTGCTGCTGCACT
>JANOLT010000084.1:0-6836 GCA_031419915.1 Holophagaceae bacterium | reverse complement strand
GGCGTGGTCAACCAGCCTTTTACCGCGGCTGGAAGATCCTTGGGTTTTTGGAGCAGATGATCCGCCTGGGGCACGATGACCACGCGCGGAACACCCATGGGACCAGCTTCGGAAAGGGCGCTCACGACCTCGCCCCACGGTGCGTTCTCGCTGCAAATGCTCAAGGCGAACTCCGCCCATTCGGGATCCACCCGCGAGGATTTCCAAGCCTCAACGGCCTGCGCCCTAGCATCGGCATCTTCGCCATGAATGAGTGCAAGATTGGCTTTCAGCCATGCCGCAGGCAGGCTCATGAGTCATTGCCTTCCAGCAACTGCGTGATGAAACTCTCGGCGAAATCGTCCGCAAGGCTTTCCACCACGGTGATCTCGCGATTGTCAAAGCTGGCGAAGTTTTGATCCACGCGGTACTGATTGGAAAAGGTCAGGCGTGGCCGATGAACCAGCACCATGCCAGTCTGTCCATCCAGCAGCTCCACAGAGGCCACCACTACGATTTCCACTCGGCTTGCGCCCCCGGCGGATGCCTTGAGTTTGTCAGTGCCCACAGAAAGGCCGATGGGGCGCACTTCATATTTCAACAGCGTTCCCTGAAGCACGTAGCGGCTGGATGCGCTTTGGGTCACCAGCTTCCAAGGAGAGGCCGCCACGATGCGATTTTCAAGGGCCTTTGTGAAGCGTTCCTCCAGCCCCAGCCGCGGCGTCAGGTTCTTGAACTTGGCCAAGCGGATGGTCACGCCCTTCTTCATCCACGCCACTGGGTGCGGCACATTATCCAGTCTGCGGTAGCCGCATGCCACCGATCCCACGATTGCGATTACGGCCATTACGGCCAGGAGCCTTTTCATGGCTGGTAGATCCCCACGAAGGGCAGGTTGCGGAACTTGCCATCCAGGTCCAGCCCATAGCCCACGACAAAACGGTCTTCGATGGTGAAACCGATGTAATCCACGGGTACGTGGGTCTTGCGCCGGCTGGGTTTGTCCAGCAGGGTGCAGACCTTCAGGCTGAGCGGTTCACGGTCCAACAGCAGGTTGCGCACCTTGAACAGCGTGGTGCCCGTGTCCACAATGTCTTCCACCACCAGGCAGTGACGACCCTGAATGGAGCAGTCCAGGTCTTTCACGATCTTGACCTCGCCGGTGCTTTCGGTCCCACCGTGATAGCTGGACACCTGCATGAAGCCCACCTCGAAGTCCAATGGAATGGCACGGGTAAGATCCGCGAAAAAGGGATAGACCCCATTCAAAAGGCCCACCAACACCACATCCTTATCGGTGTAATCCGCAGCGATCTGAACCCCCAGCTCGCGGATCCGGGCCTGGAGCTGCCCTTCGGTAAGCATGGGCACGATACGGTCGCGGCTGGGAATCATGAGAGGCTCCGGGTCTCTTTTCAGAATATGCGATCCAGGAGCCGAGCCGGGGCATTGAGGCCGGACCAGAAGGCTAGATGCTAGAGGAGGGCAATCTCCTGGGTCGCGGAAACCACCACGAAGCAGCGCAGGTTGTTTGAATTCTTGTCCACGGGGACCACGAAGAAGCCGGGCCGGCCCGGCAGGTAGCCCTGGGTCATGCCGAGCATCACCTCACCGTCCTTGAAGGTGATCTGGATTTTTTTTCCCTGGACCTGCTGGCCAGGATCGAGCTCATTGACCTTTTTCTGCCTTGGATCCCCCCCGCTGAGCGATCGAACGAAGAAGACCGCCTTTAATTGATCCATCAGGATTTCAAGGGGTTTGGTACCGGGCACCGCGCCAACCACCAGCAGGTGGAAACGGTCCTTGGTGGGGATAAAGTCCAGGGTCTGACCCTTCAGGATCTGGGCATTCTGAAAGCGAACCACCACCTGGTTCATTGATCCTCCATTGAGATCCTCCATTCAACCCTAAGGCGTTCCACGGGGTCTAGCAAAGAACCGGGACCGATCTTTTCAAGCCAACCCTTGCTCGGACCCCCTAGGCAACCTGATGATGGCCCTTACCGAGACATTCGAGAGATCCGAGCGATGACCCAGGCCGACCTAGACTCCCCCTACCACGCGCCGGAAGTCAAGATTTGGGTCGAGGCTGCTCAAGGCGGTGACCAGGTGGCCTTCGCCAACCTGGTGGAGCGATTTCAGCGTGATGTCTACGGCAAAGCCATTTCCATTCTCAAGCATCATCAGGACGCCGACGATGTGGTCCAAGAGACCTTCCTGCGGGTCTACCGGGCCCTTCCTGGCTTCCGGCACGAAAGCTCTTTCCGCACCTGGCTCATCACCATCACCACTCGCCAGGCTTTGAACTATTTGGACCGGATGCGCAGCAACCAGGAAAGCCTGGATCCCAGTGATGAGGGCATGGAACATCCAGCGCTCCGTATTGAAGACAACCAGATGGCCGCGCTACTGGATCAGGAATCCCGACGCCTGCTCCGGGAAGCCATCCCAAGACTCCCCAAACGCCAAAAACAAGCTCTTATGCTCAAGCTGGACAATGACTGGAAATATGATCGCATCGCCCAGGAAATGGGCACTTCCGTTGGTAGTGTCAAAGCCCACATCTTCCATGCCATCAAGAACCTCACCCACTACATTCATGGAGGCAAGCCATGAGCACCAAAGCCATCACCCCTGAACAACTCGAAAAAGCCATGCAGGCTATCGAAGCGGATCCACTTAATCTCCCCACCGATGTTGCAGCCTTGGTGCGCCTGAGCCCTGCTCTTTCTGAAATGCGGGTCCATTGGCTGGCTTTGGAAGATCCAGTCGCAACCAACGTCACGGCCCCGACCGGTTACTTTCAGGCCCTGCCCGGCAGGGTGGTGCGCAAGCTGCCCATCAAGTTGGCAGTTCGGCATCGCTTCCATCCTGCCCTCTGGGCCGCGGCCGCGGCAATCATGCTGGCGATAGGCATGGGTGGGTTCTGGGCCGGCAAAGCCAATCGAATGCCCCTGGTGGAAGCCAAAGTGCAGGAATCAGAACCGACCAAGGATCTGCCGGTGGCAGATGCTCCTTTTCAGGAAAGCGATGATGTGATGGTGCAGATCCAGAACCTGAGCCCCGAGGAAATCCAGCGCATCGCCGACAAAGTCAAAAGAGGCCAGTGAAAAATGAGGGAGAAACCATGAAAAAATTGATGCTGATCGTGATTTCGATTTTTGCGGCAACCACCGCGATGGCCCAACAGGGCTCTCCCCAACCCCGACGGGATGACCCACAAGCCATGGATGCGGCCGCCGCGGCGCCTTGGCTCATGACGCTCCGCACCCAGCGCATTTCCCAGACGCTTGGGGTGCCTGAAGACCGGGCCAAGGGTATCGCTCAGCGCTGGTCCATTTATGATCGCGATTTTTTGCAGCGGGCCCGTCAGATGATGCAGCTCCGAAACCATTTCAATCAGATCCTCATGAGCCCCGGTGATGAGGATGATAAAAACGCCCGATTGAAGCCCTTGCTGGAGCAGTTCATCGAACAACGGCACCAGCAGCAGGAACTGAAACAGAAATTCGAGGATGACATCCGCGCCCAGCTCTCCCCAGCCCAGCAAGTGCGGCTCATCATCCTGGTGGATGACCTGCAAAAGACCATTCGCGAAGGCATCCGGGAAGCCGTGAAGGAAGGCCGGCAGCGGCGCATGAATTAGCCCGGATCATGCAATTGGACGGGATGAAATTGGCTACAGGCTTCAGGCTACAGGCTTCAGGAAAAGAATCGCTTTGCATTGGATCGCGCTGATGCTGATGCGAACCTGAAGTCTGAAGCCTGTAGCCAGTCGGGGTCATGCAATCGCAATTTCAAGGTTCAATTTTCTGCGGGCGCATCCAGGAGCACGGGCACCACCAGGGGCCGTGTCTGCGTGGTCTTCCGGATGACCCGGCGCAAGGATTGGCGCAGCAATTCTTTCAAGGCTTCGCGATCCTTGCGGATGGAGGCAGGAGCTTCATCGAAGGCCTTGATGAGCGCGGCGCCCAGCAGATCGCCATAGGCTTCGTCATCAGAAAGCATCACAAAGCCGCGACTCAGAATCGAAGGCTCGCCAACCCGTTCACCATCAGGATCCAGCATCAGCGTGGCGAAAATGACGCCGTCCTCCTGAAGGATCAGCCGGTCATGCACCACCCGGGCATCCACGCTGTGCTCTACGCCTTCGTCTATAAAACAGCGACCAACTGGAACTTGTCCTGAATTACGAACAGAACCATCCTGCGCCAGGACCAGGCACGTGCCACCATCCAGAAGATGAATGTGGTCCGTCGCCCAGCCCGCAAGCTTGGCCAAGGCGCCGTGGGCTTGCAGATTCCGGAATGTGCCATGCACGGGCACCACGTGGTCGGGCTTCAGCGTTTCCATCATGGTTCTTAGATCGGGCCGATGTCCGTGACCCGTAGCATGTATGGGACCAATGCCATCCAGACTCGTTTCCACCCCCAACCGCGCCGCCGCATCCAGCATCCGCGAAACACCCACTTCGTTGCCAGGGATGGGGCGGGCACTCAGGATGAGCCGATCCCCCACGCCAAGGGCCAGATTCTTCACCTCGCCCCGCAAAATCCGCATCAACCCGCTTTGGGGCTCGCCTTGGCTGCCAGTACAGATCAGGACCAGTTCACCCGGCTGATAGCGGTGCGCATCGGCGGGTTTGATCAGGATATCGTCCGGCAGTTTGAAACGGCCCAAGGACCGCGCCAGTTCGATGTTCCGCTCCAGCGAACGGCCCAGCATGCAAACGCTCCGGCCAGCTTCATAGGCCAGGTTCACCAAGGTCTGCAATCGATGAATGTTGGATGAAAAAGTCGCCACGACCAGGCGGCCTTTTGTTTGTTGAAGCGCATGGCGAAGACCACTGGCGCAGACGGATTCCGAAGGTGTCGGGTCCAACTGCATCACGTTGGTGGAATCCGAAAGCAACATGCGGACGCCTTCCTTCCCGAGCAATTGCAGTCGCGCCATGCCCGTGAGCCGGCCATCGGTGGGGTTCGGATCCAGCTTGAAATCACCGCTGTGGACAATGGTGCCGGTCGGCGTGTGCAGCGCGATGGCGCAGGCGTCGGGGATGCTATGGGTGACAGGAATCCACTCCGCTTCGAAGGGGCCCACGACGCGGCGATCAAAGTCATGCACCTCGCGCAGCATGCCTTCGGTGGGAATGTCGTGCTCGCGACATTTCCCGGCGACCAGGCCCAAGGTGAAGGCTGTGCCGTAGACCGGCACCGGCCACCGGCGCAGGAAGTAGGGCAACGCGCCGATGTGATCCTCGTGGCCATGGGTGAGCAGCACCGCCAGCACCTGATCCGCGAAAGGCTCCAGGTAGGCGAAGTCCGGCACGATGCGATCAATGCCCGGCTGATCATCCGATGGGAAAAGCTGGCCGCAATCAATGAGCACCAAGCCTTCGGCGCTGTGCACCGCCAAAGCGTTCATGCCGAACTCGCCCAGGCCTCCGATGGGCACCAGTCGCAGTTCTCCGGGTGCGGGGGGTTGATCCCAACCTTGAAAAGGCGGCGCGTGTTTGAAAGCTTGAAGACCTGTCAATGAATGTTCCTTTCGAGAGTTTGAAATGCCATGAACAATCGCCAGCACTGTTCCGGCGTCAGGGCCTCCGCGCGGATGGCGGGGTTGAGCCCTTTGCATTCCAGAATGCCACGCACCTGTTCTGGAGAGATGATTCCGGCCCAATTGTTCGAAAGCGTTTTGCGGCGGTGGCTGAAACTGTGGTGAAGCCAGGCCAGGAACGGTCTGCGCAAATCGAGCGGTGGGGCGTCTTTCCGTGGCTCAAAGGTGAGCACGATGGAATCCACTTTGGGGGGCGGCGCGAAAGCGGAGGGTCCGAGCTTCAGCAACTTTGTCATTTTCGTGGTGAGTTGGGCCAGCACAGACAGCGGCCCGTACTGCTTCTCGGAGGGCTTGCCCATGAGTTTCTGGCCCACTTCAAGTTGGAACATCAGCACCATCCGTTGCCATGGGATTTCCTCCACCAGGAATCGCGTAAGGATGGCCGTGGCGGCGTTGTAGGGCAGGTTTCCCACGACAGCCCAAGGGCCTGGACCCGGCATGGAAAGCTCTGTCGCGTCGCCCATGACCAGATGGAAATTTTCAACGGCTGCGAAACGCTCCCGCAGTACCACGCCAGCGTCCTCGTCCAATTCCATGGCGAACAGAGGTCGTCCATCCTCCAGCAGGGGTCCGGTGATAGCCCCTCCACCGGGTCCAATCTCCAGCAGCGCAGGTGCCGGGCAGCGCAGCGTTTCCGCCACGATGGCCCGGATCGAACCCTGTGCCACCAGGAAATGCTGGCCGAATTCTTTCTTGGGTCGGAGGGATTGATTTGCGATATCGATACTCCCTTTTCTATTCGTGGAAAGGGTTCACGATCTTGAGCCTGCCCAGGTTTCGTCCATGTTGTAGATCTTCAGAGAAACAGATCGTGCAACCCGAGCCAAGGGCGGATTGGAGGATAAGAGCGTCCCAAAAAGAGTGACCATGAAGGCGCTGAAGATCTATGGCGGCCAAGATGTTATCCACGTTGATCGGCACCACCTCTAGGTTGGATAAAAGTTCCACTTTTCGCCGAGCCATTTCAGGGGACACGCCGAGCTTTCGCGTGGCAGCCACGAAATATTCCTGAAGCACCTGCGTGGAGATCACTCCCTTGCGGCTGGTGAAGCATTCCTCAATGAGCTTTAAAGCGGCAATCTGTTTTTCTGGGGAGTCCCGGTCATCCGCGTACACCAGGATGTTGGTATCCAGAAAGACCCTATCCACGGTGCAAATCCTCGCGGTCGAAGCGCCACCCCTTCGAGTGGCCGCCCTGCTCCACGAAAAGGGTCCGGAGTTCGGTTAAGGCCTGAGCGGAAT
>JANOLT010000083.1:0-4992 GCA_031419915.1 Holophagaceae bacterium | reverse complement strand
ATTTGCGGCGGTTTTCGCAATGGGCCACAACGGGTGCTGGCTATAAGCTTTTCTGCCGAGCAGACCCTGCTCTTCGACGCAGACCAGCATGAACATCTGGCTGCGTTTGGCGGGATGATTTACCGCCGTCTCTGCCATGGCCAGCACCGCCGCGGTGCCGGAAGCATTGTCCACCGCGCCGTTCCAGATCTGGTCGCCGGGCCCGTCGCCCTTGCCCAGATGGTCCCAGTGGGCGGAATAGATCACGACTTCTTCCTTCAATTTCGGGTCGGTTCCCGGCACCACGCCCGCAATGTTTCCCTGATCCACCATTCGCACGGAGCAGACCACATGACCCGTGGCCTTCATCCCCAAGGTCACTGGCTGAAAATCCTTGCGCTCGGCCTTGGCGATTAACGGGTCAAGATCCTGGCCCGCGGTCGCGAATAGTTTTTTCGCTGCATCGTAAGTAATCCATCCCTCAAGATCCGCGCCCCCAGCGCCTTCGGCCAGCTTAAAGCGTTCCTGGGTCCAGCCGTTCTTCACCACGCTCCAGCCATAGGTGGCCGATGCGTCCGTGTGGATGAGCAGCACGCCCGCGGCCCCCCGACGCATTCCTTCTTCCAACTTGTAGGTCCATCGACCGTAATAGGTCAGGGACTTCCCCGCGAAACGGTTGGGTTCATCCGTCGTAGGCTGGGGGTCATTCACCAGCATCACGAGCACTTTGCCGTGGCAATCCAGACCTTTGTAGTCATCCCATGATTCTTCAGGTGCCACCACGCCGTACCCCACAAAGACCAGGGGCGCATCGAAGGCGGTGTCGGGCTTCGCACTGCCGGAAGCAAAGACGATCTGATCACCGAAGCCAAGAGACAAATCCTCTTTCCCATCAGTCGATTTTGTGAATTTCAGGTTGCTTTCGAGGGCACGGGTTTTCACGCCGGCTATTTTTACTGTCTGGCGGAAACTATCACCGTTGGCGGGTTTCAGGCCCATCGCCGCCAATTGTGTCTCCAGATAGCGCATGGTGATATCGCCACCCCGCTGACCGGTTCCACGGCCCTCCAGCAAATCATCGGAAAGAAAGGCCAAGTGCGCACGCAGCGGCGCTTCCTGGACCTTGAAAACCTGTGCACTCAGTAGTGCGGGCAACACAAAAGCCACCATGAATTTAAAGCGCATGAACATGCCTCCGAGTGAATGATTCTAACTGGTACGATCGGTCAGCGCTTCGTCCATGCGAAGGCTTGGAATCCTTCCCCTTCCCACGTCTGCGGGTTGGGCCTGAAACAACTTGTGGCGCCACTCTCCGTGCCGAACTCCCCTGGCCATACGTGCATCGCTTCCAGTTCAGCATGGGCGGTTCGCACCCAGGCGCGATGGTGTTCGCCTTCTTCTGGCAGCCACGAGCACACAGCGTAGATCAGCAGACCGCCTGGCTCCAGCTTTGGAATGGTGGCCCGAAGGAGATCCCGTTGCAGTTCCGAAAGCCGATCCAGATCGATATTTCCGGCGATCCAGGGCAGCTCCGGGTGCTTTTGCAGGGTGCCACTGCCCGAGCAGGGCGCATCCAAAACGATGAGATCGAAGGTTCCTGTTGAGTTCGCCAGAAAATCCGTGACTTCGGCAACGACCACATCGGCTTTCACGCCGCGATCCGCCAGATTTTTCTTCAACCATTCGGCCCGCCGAGGCTCACGCTCCACGGCTGTGATGCAGGCATCTGGGAAGCGTGATCCCAGAGAAGTTGTCTTGCCGCCGGGCGCGGCGCAGGCATCCAGAATATGGCTGGGATTTTCTTTCCACCGGAAGTCCATGAGGGCCTGGGAGCTGCGGTCCTGCACCATGCCCGCGCCGCTTTGAAGCCAGGGACCGGGAAAGGGTGCGCCCTCTCGTAGGCTCCAACATCCGGCTAGTCGCGGGTCCGCTTCAAGTTCAGGCGGCGCATCGCCCCGCAACACGCGAAAGGCGGGGCGTGGTGGCGCCTGCAGTTTCGCCCACAGTGCTTCAACTTTGGCTTTGCCCGTGGCGTGGTGCGGTTCCAGGGCCGCCTGTAAAACCGCATCCACAAAGGGTGTGCGGTCCAGGGATGCGGGCAATGCATCGAGATCGGTCCTCAACAGCTGCCGATTTTCAGCGCCCCGGCGCAGCAGCGCGTTCACCAGCCCTTTGTGCGGCGGGAATCCGAGCGCCGGATCGGCGGCGAGCTCCACCGCTTCGTTCACCGCCGCGTGGGCCGCCACGCCATCCATCCAGGCCAGCTGCGCGAAACCAATGGCCAATGCGACCTGCGACCCCAGCGGGAGGCTGCGGGACTGATCCTTCAACTTGGGTTTCACGTGAGCCTGGAGCCGCCCCCAATGCCGCAGGCAAAGACCGAGCAGGGCCTGGGCAAGCCCCGCGTCTTCAGATGACAGCCCCGCGTCCCAGCGATCACTGACGCGATGCCCCGCTCCAAAAACAGAGTGAAGGGCGCGGGCAGCGGCGATACGGGATGGAGTGGGCATTGGGAATCCTGAGTTCAGGTACGAAGTATGAGGCGTGCACTTTTCACCTTAGAGCCTATTTCAAAGTAGGGCACAACCCAATGCAGGACTCAGAATTTTCGATCTTCGATTTTCGGTTGTCGATTGAAGAGCAAAGGCAGCGGGGATGACGACCCCAGAACCCAGGCCCCAGGCCCGTTACACTAGACCCATGCCCGATACGCCTTCTCATGTAGCCCGCGTGGTGCGGGGCCTGACCCAGGACCATCACATCCGCATCGCCGCCCTGGACGCCAGCCCCTTGTGGGATGGCGTGCGACGCGGCCACCCCCATCTGGACGGAGATGCCTGCGCCTGCCTGACGGAACTGCTATCCGCGACAGCTCTGGTGCAGAGCCGCGGGCATTCCGCAGAGCGATTGCAACTGCTCTTGAAGGGCTCTGGCCGCGCCAAAGCAGTGGTAGCGGACTCCTGGCCCGATGGCACGATCCGGGGCGTGCTGGATGTTTCCGAAAAGCGCGACGGCACGTGGGTACTGGCTCCCGGCATCCTCCAGGTGATGCGCTCGAATCCTGATGGCAAGCCTTACATCGGCCATTTAGCATTGGTGGAAGGCGATGTCGCCACCCAGGTGGAAGCTTACCTGTTGCTGTCGGAACAAGTGCAGGCGAGCCTTACCCTTTGGTGCGACCCTGCAACCGGCGAAGCCGGCGGTCTCATGGTCGAGCCCCTGCCCCACTGCCCCCCGGAACGACTGGCGCGGCTCGTCCAGGCCATCGAGGGCCTTGATGTCGTGCCCAATTGGGAGCGCACGATGGATTTTCTTCTGGATTGGGTCAACCAGGGAAAGGGCACCGAAGAGCTTTCCATCTCCAATCTGCACTACCGCTGCCGCTGTAATCGCCGTTCTCTTCTTGGTACGCTCAAGGGATTCCCGATGGCCCAACAGCGTGATCTCTTTGCCGAACTGGGCGCCCTGGAAGTCCGTTGCGACTACTGCAGCATGGTGTACTTGGTGACTCGGGAAGAGCTGCTGGGGGAGGACGCGTGAGAAAAGAAGTCCTGAGTCCTGAGTCCCGCCATCCGGCCAGTGGGGAGTGCTAGGTGACGTCCCCTGAGATCAATATCACCGTTCGCGGCCGGCCGTTAGGATCACCTTTTTCTATGTGGCTGAATTTCCGCATGGTGCCTTTTTTGGCGGCGCACCTGGTCAAGCTGCTGGCCTACACACTGCAGGTAAGGTACGAAGGCCTAGAGCCTGTGCAGGAGCTTATCCGCGCGGATCGCCGCTTCATCCTTGCCTTCTGGCATCGGCGGCTGGTGATGATGCCGCTGGCCTATCCATTCAAGCGCAAGGGCCGCGGCGTAGCAATTCTCGCCAGCGATAGCAAGGACGGCGAGCGCAGTACGGCGACCTGGAAGTGGTTCGGCATCCACGCCGTGCGCGGTACTGCCGCTGATGACGGCGCAAAGGCCCTGGTGCGGATGATCCGCGCCGTGAAGGATGGATGGGATTTCGGCATCACGCCCGACGGCCCCAAAGGCCCATCTCGGGAATTGAAACCCGGCGTCATCACTTTGGCAAAAAAAACCGGCGCGGCCATCGTGCCCGTTTGCGTGGCCTTTGACCGCGCCTGGTACTTGAAAACCTGGGACGTGATGCCCATCCCAAAGCCCTTTGCCACATGCATCGTGCGGTTTGGAGAGCCCATGGATGTGCCAGCAAATGCCCATGACACAGAGTGGAATCCCAAGGTGGAAGCCGCGCTGAATGGGATGGAGGAATGGGCGGAAGGGATGAGCCATGACTGAGCTTGCCGTCGTCTCGCTTTCCGGTGGCCTGGATTCCTGCGTCACGACGGCCATCGCCCGGGGAATGGGCTTCGATCTGGCGCTGCTCCACGCGGATTACGGCCAGCTCACGGAATCTCGTGAGCGACAAGCCTTCCATGACATCGCAAATTTCTATGCTGTGCCGCTCCACCACCGCCTCGTCATCTCCTTTGAGAACCTGCGGAAAATCGGCGGCTCAGCCCTTACGGATTCAAGCATCGCGCTACAGGAAGGCGACCTGGACCGCCCGGGCATTCCATCGAGCTACGTGCCCTTCCGCAACGCCCACCTGCTGAGCACGGCCGTATCCTGGGCCGAAGTGCTCGGCGCTTCCGCCATTTTCGTGGGCTTTGTAGAGGAGGATTCCTCGGGCTATCCGGACTGCCGCGAGCCTTTTTTGCGGAGCTTCGAGCAGACCGCGAACCTGGGCACCAAACCGGAAACGCGCTTGCGCTTTTTCGCGCCGCTCATTCATTCGAGCAAATCCAAAATCGTTCAGAAAGGCCTGGAACTGGGATCTCCGCTGCACTTGAGTTGGTCCTGCTATCGGGGTGAAGACAAAGCCTGTGGAACCTGCGATTCATGCCTGCTGAGGCTGCGGGGATTCAAACAGGCAGGGGCCGTGGATCCGATTCCATATGTGGAGCTATGAGATAGGGGCTGTGGGCTGTGGGCTCTTGGCTCTTGGCTC
>JANOLT010000082.1:0-1970 GCA_031419915.1 Holophagaceae bacterium | reverse complement strand
CCCGGACGCGGATCTTCAAGATTCACCAAACGGTTGTGGAAGGTGCCGATGCGGCTCTGCAAGGCATCCACAGCTTCGAACAACCCGAGTCCCTTGGCCTTGTAATGGCCGATCATTTCGCCCACCACGAGCGCCGCCAGGACACCATCCTTATCGCGCAATTCATCGCTCAACAGCATCCCGAAACTTTCTTCGGCACCGAAAGCGTAGGCCTCGTGGACTTCCACCAGGCGGTCCATGCAGGCCGCGATATTCTTGAAACCAGTGAGGGTCCACATCACCCGAAGGCCGTGATGACGCGCGACTTCAGCCATGAAATCCGAGGTGACGATGGTACTGATGCAAACGCCACTGCGGCCCTTGTGACTGCACAGGTAATCCAGCGTGAGAGCCGCCAGATCGTTGCCGCTCATCAACTCCCAAACGCCAGCCCGTTTCGCAACCACACCGATGCGGTCGGCATCAGGATCATTGGCCAGGATGGCATCGCTGCCGAGCCTTTGTGCGTCAGCCAGGGGTGCGGCATAGGCGGCGATTTCTTCGGGGTTGGGGCGTGGCGCCGTGGGGAAGTCACCGTCCTGCACAGACTGCGATTCGCAGATGTCCAAGGGGATGTGAGATCGGCGGAACAGTTCGGGCACGAAGGCACCGCCGGTGCCGTGGAAGGGTGTGAACAGCAGCTTCGGATTCACGAACGGGGTGGGCTCTTGGCGCAAGGCCAAGCCCAGGGCCAGGTAGGCTTCTTCGAGTTCGTGGGGGATGGGTCGAATGCCTTGATCCATGGATTCCACGGGGCTTTCCGGCACGAGGGGGAGAACCGCCGCGTTGGCTTCGATCTCGGTATCCCACGGGGCAAGTACCTGCGCGCCGCGATCGTCGTAGGCTTTGTAGCCATTGTAGGCCTTGGGATTGTGGGAGGCCGTGATGATCACACCGCAAGCGGCGCCCAATTTCCGCATGGCGTAGCAGAGGAAAGGGGTAGGCAGCGGGCGATTGCCCAAGAACACTTGAAAACCTTCAGATGCCAGCACGCGCGCGGCTTCACGGGCGAAGGAAGCGGAGTTGTGCCGCGTGTCGAACCCCACGAGAGCAACCTGCTTGCCCGGCGCGTGGAGCTTTGTCACCGTGGCGAGGGCCATGGTCGTGCGCCGCACGTTGGGCTTGTTCATGCGCTTCAGCCCGGCGCCCATGATGCCCCGCAGGCCGCCGGTGCCGAAGGCCAAAGGCTCTGAAAAACGATCAGCCAGCTCGTTCGAAGCTGCTTCATCTCCGGACTTCGCGCTTGTCACAAGGGCCTGCAATTCCCACCGGAGATCGGCCTCAAGGTGGGGCGATGAAAGATAGGAAAGAGCAGCTTCGATGGACATGGGGACCCCGGAAGAATTTAAATTTCAGATCACTCACAATCCTAGGCCGTCACGACAAAATAACTTGGTCATTACGAGGGCGGACCGGCAGAAGGGGCCGTGACAAAATAACCAGGACTGCACAGGTTATTATGCAACGGGCGCTAACGGCCCCGAAGGGATGAAGATGGCCGTAAGCGCGTCCTACCGTGAATTCGTGCTGGAGCAGCTGGGCGCTGTGGTGTCGGTGACCTCGAAATCTATGTTCGGGGGCGTGGGGATCTACTCTGGGGGACTCTTTTTCGCGCTGATGGATGACGACACGCTCTATTTCAAGGTGGATGATTCCAACCGGGGGGACTTCGAATCCAGGGGCATGGGCGCCTTCCATCCCTTCGGGGATGAGCGGGCCATGGGCTACTTCGAAGTGCCCGCGGATGTGATCGAGGATACCGACGAGTTGGAAGGTTGGACGCGCAAGACCCTTAAGATCGCTGCCGCTAAGGCGCGCAAATCCCCGCGTAAAAAATTCTGACCCCTGCGCAGCCTGCTCGGGAAGTGACCGCACCCTAATGAAGGATCTATCTCAGCCATGAATCTGATACTGCTCTCCGAAGAAGACTT
>JANOLT010000081.1:0-1831 GCA_031419915.1 Holophagaceae bacterium | reverse complement strand
ATGAAATTGGCTTCAGGCCTCAGGCTGCAGGCTTCAGGCAAAGAATCGCATCGCATTGGATTGTGCTGTTGGTGATGCGAACCTGAAGCCTGTAGCCCGAAGCCTGAAGCCAGCGGGGGTCATGCAATCGCAAAATCAGGGCTAAGTCGTTGCGACAAAATAAACTGGCCGATCCGCTGGCGTCCCGACATAGAGGCTCCAGCTCTGCGAACGTAGTGAGCAGGGAGGCTCCGCGTCCAAGAGTGTAGCGAGTGGGAGCACGCACTGCGTGCGATACGTGGAGGGCGCCCTGCGCCAGATAGCTGGAGGGGCCGTAGCAAAATAACCTAAACTGCACAGGTTATTTTGGCACGGCTCCTAACTGAACAGCGGTCCCGCGCTGGGTTTGATGCCCAGGTACGAATAGGCTGCCTCCGTGGCCCGCCTGCCCTGCTGGGTGCGGTCCAGAAATCCGATCTTCATGAGATAGGGCTCGACCAGATCTTCCAGCGCGCCGCCATCGCCTTCTCCCAATGCCGCAGCTAGCGTGCGCACACCCACGGGCCCTCCCTTGAACTTGCCGCAAAGGGCTTCGAGATAGTCGCGGTCCAGGCCATCCAGGCCAAGGTCGTCCACTTCGTGCAGCTTCAGGCAGGCATCCGCAATGTCGGATGTGATGATGCCCTGCCCTTTAACTTCGGCGTAGTCGCGGCAGCGGCGCAGCAGACGGTTGCAGATGCGCGGCGTGCCTCTGGAGCGCCGGGCGATGGCCACGCCCCCTTCAGCTGCTAGTTCGATTTTGAGGACCCGCGCGCTGCGGTCCGCGATGACCGTCAACTCCGTCCGACTGTAGTAATCCAGCCTGTGCACCATGCCGAAGCGGTCGTGCAAGGGCTTGGAGATGAGCCCGGCGCGCGTGGTCGCTCCCACAAGCGTGAAGGGGCGAAGATCCACTTTCAGGGTCTGCGCCGAGGGCCCTTGGCCGATAAGGATGTCCAACTTTCGATCTTCCATGGCCGAATACAGCAATTCCTCGATGGCCGCCGGCAAACGATGGATCTCATCGATGAAAAGGAATTCGCCTTCTTCTAGATTCGTCAAGATGGCGGCCAGGTCGCCCTTCTTTTCCAGGGCCGGGCCCTGAATCACCTTGCAGGAGACACCCATCTCGTTGGCCAACACATGAGCCAGCGTGGTCTTGCCGAGCCCCGGCGGGCCGAAAAGAAGCACGTGATCCATCACTTCGCCGCGCATCTGGGCGGCCTGGAGGGCGATTTCGAGCCTCGCCTTGATCTTTTCCTGGCCGATATATTCCCCCAGACGCTTAGGCCTAAGGGAGTATTCGCCCTCCTCAGGCTGGAAAGCGTCCAAATCTGGATGTCGTTGATGATCCACGTCAGTCCTGGAAGAAGCTTGGAAGATTCATTTCACCATGATCCGTCACTGAAGCCTTTACTTGTGCTGGGCTCATGAAAGGATACCTTTGTCTTCACACAGTTTGTCCATGGAGCCTACTTGCCCCTACACCACCAGATGCTTCTCAGGGACCGCCATGGTTTTGAGCGGACGCTGATGCTGAATCGCCCGGTGACGTTGGGCCGACAGAATCAGTGTGACATCGTGCTTACGGACAGCATGATCAGCCGCGCTCATCTTCGCATCGAGAAAGAAGATGGGCAGTGGTGGGTCGAAGACTTGAAGTCCTCGCACGGCAGCTTCATGGATGACAATCCCATCACGCGCGTGCCGTGGAAGGCGGGCGAGACCATCCGGCTGGCTGATGGCGCCTACTTCATTACCCTCAAGTCCGAAACGCACGCTGTCACCGAAGTGAACATGCAGGCCATCCTGC
>JANOLT010000080.1:0-2206 GCA_031419915.1 Holophagaceae bacterium | reverse complement strand
GTCCCGCAAACCCACCTTCATCTCGTGCAACTCGCGCAGGTTCACCCGTTCCTGGGTGATCCATCCGGGCAAGCGTGGGTGATCGCTCAGGGCTTCGCGGCCTGTTCGTTTCGGGAAGCGGGGCATGGACCGTTCGGACCTCCGCTTTCAAGTTTATCGGAAACCCGAGAGGGCTCCCTTTCCCCTTAAACCGATGAGCAGCTCCAGGACTTCATCTACCTCCAAACGCAAGGCGGAAGCAGCTGCGCCGATGGACTCGCCCTCCAAGCAACGAGCCAGAAAAGCCGAGGCGTGTGCGCTCAGTTCCGAGTAAAGGAAGTCACCTTCCGAATCGCGATAACCCAAAAGGAAGGTTTCACCGGCCTTAGGTTCCGGGTCTTCCTTCGTGGCCCCATGCACCTGAAAGGCATAGGCCAGATTTCGCGTCGCGCCATCAAAGACTACGTGCGAATCCGCCGCAGGCGTGACTTTGAGATCATTCAATGGTGGCTCGTCAGGCCAGCGCAGGATCTCTACTTCGATGTACTCGAAGTGGGCCAACTGGAGCAGGAAGGGCCATCGCTCCTGGCCCCAGCCGCTGCTGGCAAGCCAGGCCACAAAGGATGGATTCACATCGCGATAGTAAGGACTTTGGATGGACCGGCTGGCGAGAAAGGCGTCTAAGCAGTCGCTCCAGAGATCGGCTTCTTCAAGCAGCGCATGGGTGATGGGAAAGCCGTCTGGCAGCGGATCTTCAAGGGCGGTGCGGGCGAGATCGCGATAGGCGAGAAGGCGGGGTTTGAGGGCCTCAAGGGCTACCTGATCGGCCTTTCCAAGTCCGCGCGCGGCGCCAAATGACTTTGGATCATCGGCGAATGCCCTAGCACCTTCCACATCGAGAATGAGATCCGTCATGCAGCGCTGAAGAGTCCAGGTCGGTTCGGCCGTTTGGCCGGTGCGTTCAGCCATACTGAACCCCCAACACTGGCGCCAAGGCGGCATCGTAGGCCTTTTGCAGAGACTCGCGCTCCGCCAACAGAACGTCTAGATCCGGTATCTCGTTATCCCGTTCCAACAGCACTGGCACGGGCCTGCCGATGCGCGGGAGCACCCATTGCATCAGCTCGATGACGGGATCAATCACGGGTGCGCCGTGGGTATCAATGATGAGTTGCTCAACTTCGAACCAGGTGTGCCCCGCGATGTGCATCTGTTGAACACGGTCCAGCGGCATGCCCTCCAGCCACTCCTTGGGATCGAAACCGTGATTGCGGCTATTGACGTAGACGTTGTTGATGTCCAACAGCCAGCCGCAATTGGCACCTTCGAGTACTTCGGCGAGAAATTGTTTCTCGCTCATTTCCGCAGCGCCCAGCTCGGCGTAGTAACTGACGTTCTCGAAAAGGAAGGGCACCGGCAATTCCGCTTGGATGCGCTTGGCCCGTTTCACCGTGTGGCTCACCGCATCGCGGGTGAAAGGCATGGGTAAAAGCTCGTGAGTGGTGGCGCCACCAAAACTGGTCCAGCAAAGGTGTTCGGAATGCCAGGGGGATCGGGTCGCCTTCAAGAAATCCTTAAGGTTGTCCAGGACATCCCGATCCCAGGCGTCAAACCCTCCAATGGACATGGAAAGTCCATGGGTGATGACCGGATCGCGCTCCAGGATTTTCATCACCTGGCGATGTCGGCTGCCGCCCTGCCCCACCACATTTTCCGGGGCGATCTCCCAGAAGGGCACGGGGCTGGAATCGAGGGCGGCCACTTGTTCCAAGTGGGGCCTCCGAAGACCGACGCCGACTCCCGTGAAAGGATTCAATTCAAAACCTTGGATGAATTAACCCGGATTTTGCGATTGCTTGATTCCATTGGCTTCAGGCTTCGGACTTCAGGTCCGCATTACCTACAGCACAAACCGATGCGAAGTGATTCGCGTCCTGAAGCCTGTAGCCTGGAGCCAGTTTCATCCCGACCAACTGCAGAATCCGGGTTTAAGGGGGGAGACGAAGCCCCCCCCCTTCGTTACGAATCGTGAATTAATTGGTTTTTGGAGCCGTTGGCGCGTCTTTCTTGTCCGTTGTTTCCTTGGTGGCCTTGGCGCCCTTCTTGTCTTTGCCGCACTTATGTTCCTTGCCGCACTTGCCATCCATGTTCTTGCCACACTTGTGATCCTTTGTGTCCTTGGCATCTTTTTTCTTGTCCGCGGAACAGCTCGCTTCGAGCAGGGCCT
>JANOLT010000079.1:0-2567 GCA_031419915.1 Holophagaceae bacterium | reverse complement strand
TGCTGCTGCCTTGGGGGTTTTCCCTCGCCATGGCCGGAAAGGCCGGCCCCATCTGGATCTCCGCGCCGCTTTATCTGTTGCCGGCAGCCATCATCATCGGCCTGCTCATGGCTGCGGTGACCCTGGGTGCATCGGCCATGGCCGGATCGCCGCGGGCGAGTTTCGGCTGGGTGCTGGGCATCGTACTGGGATCGTCGGCCATCGGCGGCATCTTCAGCGGCGCACTTCAAAGCAAACAATGGATGGCCATCAGCCCCTACTTTCTCGTGCAGGCCTGGCCTCAACTCATCTTCAACGTGAGTGAGCCCCTTCTGAAATGGATTCCCACCCTTGCGGGAACCGTTCTCCACATCGCGTTCTGGACCTGGATCGCCGTGAAGAGAACCAAGCCTTCGGAGGCGGTCCTATGATCCGCCTCGAACGCGCATCGCTCCGGTACGGCGACATCCTGGGCCTTTCGCCCACCAGCTTTCAATTGCCCGAAGGCGGCGGCATCACGGGCCTTCTGGGGCCCAATGGCGCGGGCAAATCATCGCTCATTCAATTGCTGGCGGGACTCCTTCCTCCATCGGGCGGTGAAGTGACCATCTTCGGCGAGGCGCCCTTCCGCAACCCTGCGGTGCTTGTGCGCGTTGGCCTGGTGCCCGAAGGCGACCGTTTCCCGGTGGGCCTGAACGGCACAAGATGGCTTCGCATGATGGGCGAACTATCGGGGTTGTCCGGTTCAGAATTGAATGATGCAATCCAGCACAGCCTTCTGGCGGTTGGCATGGAAACCCGCGCCCAGCTTGGGTTTTCGAGCATGTCAAAAGGGATGCGACAGCGCATCCGCATGGCCCAGGCCCTGCTTCACGATCCAGATCTGCTGATCCTCGATGAGCCCTTCAACGGCATGGATCCCGAGGCGCGGCTCAACCTGATGGACCTGATGCGCGATCTCGCCTTGGCGGGCAAACGCATCATCGTCAGCAGCCACATCCTGAGCGAAGTGGCGCAGCTCACGGAGCGCATCCTGCTGCTATTCCGGGGGCGGCTGCTGGCGGAAGGCTCGGTCCCTGAAATCCGCGAGCTGCTGGATCGCCATCCGGTGGAGTTGCGCGTGGCCTCCGAAGACGTCCGCCAGGTGGCCCGTTGGGCCGTCGAGCAGAGGGAGTTGGTGGCGCTGCGCTTGGAAGAATACGCCGCTATTCTCGCGGTGCGGAACCCTCGGGACTTCCTGCCGAAATTGCAGGATGCCATCGCCGCCGGTCATCTTCCATTGAGTGCCCTGGACCCGACAGACCTCAACCTGGACGCGGTGTTCCAGTACCTCACAAAGGACAACGCCTGATGTCCACCCGCGCGATTCCCTCTCCTTTTCAAACCATGCAAGCCGTCGCACGGGGCTACCTGCCCCGCGTGATGCAGGCGCGCGGCTGGGTATTGGCCGCCATTCCGGTTCTGCCGGTGCTGCTCAGTCTGGCGCTCACGGCCTTTCTGCGCATCAAGGGTGAGCACATTCCCCCGGCCCTATACCTAATGGTCTTTCACGGTGTGCTTGCCAAATTCATGCTGCCCATCATGGCGTTGGTGGCCGCACCCGCGGGCATCCGCGAAGACATCGAGCAACGGACGATTCCGTTGATGTTGGCGCGGCCATCCACTGTATGGATGCTTCCCTTCGGCAAGGGTCTGCTCTGGTATGGGTGGGGTGCCATCTGGCTGGTGGTGGCCTGCGCAGGCTTGCTGGGACTGGGTTCCAGTCCCGAGGCTTTCCTCTATCAGGCCGCGGCGATGGTTTTCGCCTACTGGGCGATTCTCGCCTTCATGAGCCTGCTGGGCCTGGTCTTCAAGCGCGGCACGCTGTGGGGCGCCTTGTACCTTTTCATTTGGGATCCTTTGGTGCGCATCTTCCCCGGCAATTTGCAGCGCATCACCTTCGTCCACTACATCGAAAGCATCGTCGGCACGCGCTCCAGCGATGTGGCCGCCAGCCAGATGCTGGCCCAGGAACAGATCACCACGCCTGTGGGCCTCGCCATCCTGATCCTCGTGATTTTCGGCCTTGTGTGCTGGGCGCTCTGCGGATGGAAACTCCAGACCACGGCGCTGGGCCTCGCCGGGAGCGAATCCGAAGGGTGAGGTCACTTGGTGTGCGTTGGAACCACAGATGAACACGGATAAACACTGATGAAATGAAGGCTTTCTCTCTGTTGTATCCAGGCTGGGCGGATCCGCCCATGGGCTTGTCCAGTAGAATGGATTGATGCCCGAACCCGATGTTTTCTTCCGCCACGTCACACCACTCGGCACCGAAATCCTTGTGGAGCCCATTCCGCATGTGAGGAGCTGCGCCGTGGGGTTCTGGGTGCGGCGTGGAAGCTGTCACGAAGCAGTGCATGAAGAAGGCTTGGCCCACTTCATCGAACATACGGTGTTCAAGGGCACCGAGCGATTCCCGGATCCCGAATCGATGTCTGCGGCCACGGACCGCCTGGGCGGAAGCGTGGATGCCTTCACGGGCAAGGAAGTCGCCTGCTTCTACGGCAAGGTGCTCGCCGACCAGTTGCCCGACTTGGTGACGCTGC
>JANOLT010000078.1:0-2651 GCA_031419915.1 Holophagaceae bacterium | reverse complement strand
CCTACAGCCTACCGCCCACCGCCCACAGCCTATTTCATCACCCCCAAGACAAGCCTCGACCCGTCTTCCCCGCCCCAGTGGATCTTCTGCGTGGCTTTTCGGTAATCGCCAGGCTTCACATAGCCCATGTGAACGAAGGTTTGAGGATTGCGGTCCACCAGCGGAAACCAGCTGCACTGAACCTGGACCATCAAGCGGTGTCCGGCCTTGAAGGTGTGGCAGACGTCGTTCAGCGAGAAATTCACGGGGGTGGGCTGACCGGGCTTGAAAGGTTCGGGCTTTTCGAGTGAATTGCGGAATTTGCCACGCATGACTTCAGCACGCAGGAGCTGCTGGGTGCCGCCAAGCTTCACACTTTTCAGCTCACCTACTCCGTTCTTCTCCAGGCTCTCCAGATCTGCTGCATTGTCTGGATACACGTCCACCACCTTCACGATCCAATCGCTGTCGGTTCCGCTGGTGGAGTCATTGAGATGCACTTTTATGGGCCCCGCCAATCGCAGATCTTCTTTGAGCGGTTCAGTCTGAAACACCACCACGTCGGGCCTCCGCGACGCGAAACGTTGGTCCTCCACCACATATTCCTTTGACACGCTCAACTCCACGACTTGCGTGTAAGGCACAGGCCGATTGGGATCACTGATCCAGGATTCCGAGCCATGGGATGGCGCAGCAGAATCCAGGCTCAATGCCCCGCCCTCTCGAAAGTAGACTGTCATCGCTCTGGATTCTTTCGGTGGCCAGGCGTCGAAGCTCTCCCAACGATTAGAGCCAGTTTCGAATACCATCGCCTTCGGCAGATGAGGGTCTGGTGCGCCTTTCAGGTGGTGCATGAAGAACGGGAATTCAATGGTCACCTGGTAGTGCATGGATACATCTGAGCCGAAATCCACGTTGCCCAGACGGCGGTAATTGGGCGCTCCCCATCCGCCGTGGAACCATGGACCCATCACCAGATGACGTTCGGTGCGCGGGCTCAAACGATCCAGGGCCAGGTTGACTTGCAGCGGCCCGAAGGGATCCTCGTTATCGAAAAATCCCCCCACCGTGAGCACCGCGGGTTTGATGTCCTTGAGGTGGGGCCGCAGATTCCGCGACTTCCAGTATTCATCCTGGTTGGGATGCTCGATGACATCGCGCCAGCTCTTCACTTCGCCCTTGAAGAATTTTTTATCGAGATCATCAGGCGAGCCGCTGCGAAGGAAAAAGCGATAGCCGTCAGCAGTGCCCGGATCAAATTTCCGGTCCTTGGGCGGCCACACCTTGGTTGGCGCAGGGCGGGGCCATCCGAAAAAGGTCTGGAATCCGAAGGCCTGACTCAGGAACAGGGCGCCGTTGTGATGGTCATCATCTCCCACAAAAATATCAGTCACGGGGGCCTGCGGTGACACCGCCACCAGAGCTGGATGGGCGTCAATCATGCCCGCAGCGGCATAAAACCCCGGATAGCTGACACCCCACAATCCGACTTTGCCGTTGGTGGAAAGATGCTTCACTAGCCAATCCACCGTGTCGAAAGTGTCCGTGCTTTCGTCCGCGTCTTTGAGTCCTTTTTTCGTCTTGTGGGGCGTCATCTCGATGAACGTCCCTTCGCTCATCATCCGGCCCCGCACGTCCTGGAAGACAAAGATGAAACCCTCCTCCATGAAGAGCGGCGACGGACCCAGCCCTAGCCGGAACGTATCGGGACCATAGGGCGCCACGCTGTAGGGCGTTCGCTGCATCATGACCGGATAGGTTTTCGAGGTGTTCTTAGGCGTGTAGATGGAGGTGAATAGTTTCACGCCATCCCGCATCTGGATGAGCACCTCGCGCTTGGTGTAGTGCTCCTGAACATAGTTGGTCGCTGGCACTGGGGCCTGGGCAATCAGCGCCACAGGGGTTAACAGAAACAGCGAATGTTTCAAATTCATTACTGTTCCAATACCGGCAGCACCAGGTTCGAAGTTTGTGCGGGGCTGTGATAAAGGCGGATCGTGGCCTTCCTGAAATCCGAATCCTTGGCTTTGTTGATGTCCATGAATACTTGTGGATTGCGATCCATCAAGGGGAACCACGTGCTGTGGACCTGCACCATCAGCCGATGGCCTTTCCGGAATGTATGGAAGATGTCGTTGAGTTGGTAATCCACGGCGGTCGGAACATTGGGTTCGAACGGTTCGGGCTTCGATAGCGAATGTCTGAACTTGCCGCGCATGACTTCGCCACGCACCATCTGCTCCATGCCGCCCAGCGGACTGTACTTGGCCCTTGGCGGAAGTTTTTCGTCCGGATCCTTGTAGTCGTTGGGCCACACATCAATGACTTTCACCACGAAATCCGCATCCGTGCCGCTTACCGAGACGCGAAGATGAACCTGGATGGGGCCGGCAACCGTTAGATCCTTGTCCAGCACTGGCGTTTCGAAGACCAGCACATCGGGCCGCGTGGACACGAATCGCTGATCGGCCACCATGTATTCCTTCACCATCCCAATGTCCACGCCTGGCCAGAAAGGCACCGGATGCGCGGGATCGCTGATGTATTCATCAAAAGCACCACCCTTTGAAGGCACCGCGAATCCAAGCCCACCACCTGGCTGGAAGTAGACCTTCGTGGCCTTCAGGTTTTTCGGTGGCCACTGATCCATGTGATGCCAAACGTTTCGGCCG
>JANOLT010000077.1:0-4038 GCA_031419915.1 Holophagaceae bacterium | reverse complement strand
ACTGAGATCCAGGTTATCGCCCAGCTCCATCGCGCAGTTCACAATCCTGGAAAACGGAACGTCCCCGGGCCACACGGCGATGCGAGGCGAGATGAGGGGCGAGATATCCAGGATGCGGGCCATGGGCTGATTGATCTCCTGATTTTGAGCGGTCCTGGAACATTTTCGATTGACGATTTTCGATTGACGATTGGGAACTATCATCACCCGTCAGGTTCCAATCGAAAATCTCAGCGCGGCCGGGGCCGCAACCAAAATACTGATTCCAATGCCTGAATTAGGAGCCGTGCCAAAATAACCTGTGCAGTTCAGGTTGTTTTGCCAGGATGAAATGCCTAAAAATATTTCTAGCCAGGATGAAGGGGATCAAAGAGGATAAAGCCAAAAACCGGGTTTGCTTTCATCCCATGTATCCCTTTCATCCAGGCTAAATATTTTTTCTTTTCCCATTCATCCCGGTCGTCTCCAACAAGGTCGCACGATTCCAGGAAGTAACCAGAATTCCCGCACGGCTTGTTCGTGGATCAGTGTTCATCCGTGTTCATCCGTGGTTCCAGCGCTATTCGAGTGGGCGAGTCGGCAATCACCTTCATGACAGGGGCCGTACCCAAAAGCCTCTTGCACCATCGCGTCTTGAGGCATAGCCTTGATATTTCATCGTGGATGGTCTTTGAAGCCTCGTTCCCATCTAGTCCTCTGCCTCCTTGGCTGTGCTTCCCTCGCGGCGGCCCAGGGCAGCAACCCCGCGCACTTAAGGGCGATAAGAACCGCGGAACACATCCAACTGGATGGCAAGCTGGACGAGCCCATTTGGGCTTCCGCTCCCGCCGCCAGCGGCTTTACGGAAACCTGGCCGGTCTATGGCAACCCCTCCATCTTGCCAACAGAAGTAAAGATTCTTTACGACGACCATTTTCTCTACGTGGGCGCAAGAATGCGCCATATTCCGGGCCAGGGGCCCGTGATCCGCCGTATCCATCGCCGGGATCAAGATAGTCCCACCGACTGGTTCACGGTATTCATAGACAGCTTGCACGATCGCCGCACGGCCTTCGCATTCGGCGTGAATGCCGCTAATGTTCAAGCGGATTCCGTCTATTTCAGCGATACCAATTCCGACCGATCCTGGGATGGCGTCTGGGAGAGCGAGGTTTCGGTGGACGCGGATGGCTGGACCGCTGAGCTGAAGATTCCGCTTTCACTGCTGCGCATCAAACCCACGAGCGGACCGCAAACGTGGGGCATCAATTTTTCCCGGAATGAGCAAGGCACCATCCGCCAATCCAGCAGCTGGCAGGTGCCGCCACGGGGAGAGAACGCCTTTGTGAGCCGCTTCCCGGAACTCACGGGGATCGAAGGCATCCGCCCCCATCTTCGCCGGGAATTCATTCCGTATTTGAGTGTCCAGCGCAAATTCGAAACGGCCCAAAGCTTCGACGACCGGAAGTTGGAAGGTCGTGCGGGTCTCGTTGCCCATTGGGGCCTCAGTACCCAATCGCAAGTGGATCTCACGATCCGACCCGATTTTGGGCAGGTGGAGGTGGACCAAGCGGTGCTGAATCTCAGCACCGTGGAAACCTTTTTCCCCGAAAAACGGGCTTTCTTTTTGGAGGGCTCCGAAATTTTTCGCACCACGGGCGGTCAACTTTTCTACAGTCGTCGCATCGGGAAAGCCGCGCCAACAGCGGATCTCGGCACCGGGGAAACCCTGGTAGACCAGCCCCTTGTCACAGACATCACTGCGGCCGCGAAGTACACCGCGAAAATGGATGGCCTTAACTTCGGCGTCCTTGGCGCCAGCGTGGAACCTACGCGCGCCACGTTTCTGGACGCCTACGGAACAGCCCGCAAACGTGAGGGTTCACCGCTCACCAATTACGGCGTGGCGCGACTTCAAAAAAGCCTCGATGATTCCGGCAGCTTTATCGGCGGTTTCACGTCCTACGCCCATGAAGCCGGGCTTTCGGGGCGCGACGCGGTGGTTGGCGCCGTGGATGGATCCCTGAAATCCAAGGATCGCAGCCAGGTTCTGGATTTCGCTTTAGTCCGCAGTGATGCCGGTCCAGTCGGAGCAAAGGAAGCTGGCTGGTACGCCTATCTTCGCGGCGTCAAGACCTGGTCCAACGGCTGGCGAGTCGGGATCCAATCCTTCAATGCGGGGCGCAGTTTTGATCCTAACGATCTGGGCTACTTCCCCGCTGCGGACAAGAAGCGAATCTACTGGAACGCCTCGCGGCAATGGGACCGGACCTGGGGTGCCTTGCGCAACTGGGAATTTTCCATGGAACAAGGCTACGACACCGATCAGGCCGGACAAAAGGTTCTCCACTTCGCCTCCGCCAAAGGCCGCACGGATTTCACGAATTTCTGGTCCGTGTGGGCTGGACTGGGGCGCAACTTCCAGGTCCAAGACAATCGTGAACTGCGCACCTTTCGCCAACCGCAGCGCCTGTACCTGCAACGCCCGGGCACCACCTTTGCAGAGGCTGGGTTCGACACCGCAGGAAACAAACCTTGGTATGTGCGGATGGAGGTGGAGCGCCAGTGGTTCCAGGGCGGCCCCAGTACCGATACGAGCCTTTTTCAGAACATCAAGCTCGGATCCCAAATGGAATTGCAGCTGCAAACCACATTGGTGCGCGATGAGGGTGAATTGCGTTGGCTGGAAACCCTTCAAGCCGACCCCGTCACTGGATACGGCGGAACACCCGTGGTGGGCCAACGTCGGCTCAGTAAATTCGACCAGACGCTGCGCCTGGCCTACGCTTTCACGCCCCGCCTCACCGTGCAACTCTTCAGCCAATGGCTGGCGGTCTCCTGGAATTTCCGGGATCTTCAGGCCTACTTGGCCGATCAGCAGCTCCAGCCGACCACTACGACAAATACCACAGCCTTCAGTTACCGGCTCTGGAACGCGAACCTCATCACCCGCTGGGAATTCCGCCCAGGTTCGACCCTCTATGTGGTCTATACCCATGGCGCCACCACGAATGATCTCATCAACGACCGCGCGAGTCTTAGCCCACGCAGAGACCTTGCCCTGTTGCGGCATCTGCCATCGGATGACGCCGTGCAGATCAAATTCAGTTGGCTGTTCCGCTGAGCCGTTATTCAAAAATCATTTTTACTTCCCAGCGGCAGGAACGGCATAAGCGACCCTAACGAACTACCCAGAAAAGCACTGGGTAGTTCTTAACGGTCGCTAATAGAGATACCTTCCATCTCGCTCACTTCGTGGGCATTGAAGCTGCTGCGCACCAGGGGACCGGCATAGACGGCCTTGAATCCAAGCGCTTGGGCCTTGCTTCCCAGGTCCGCGAATTCGTCTGGGTGCAGGTATCGCGTCACGGGCAACTGGTAGCGCGTGGGACGCAGGTATTGGCCAAGGGTGAGAATGTCCACGCCATGGGCGACCAGGGACTCGAAAACCTGCATGAGTTCACTTTCGGTTTCACCCAGGCCCAGCATGAGACCGCTCTTGGTGCGAAAGTTTTCGCCAAAGACCGCAGAGCCAAGGCTCTTGGCCTCCCTCAGCACAGAGAGGCTGCGCTCGAAGCGGCCTGCGGGACGCACCACCCTGTAAAGACTGGGTACCGTTTCGGTGTTGTGGTTGAAGACCACCGGACCCGCGGCCACCACTTTCGCCACGGCCTCCAGATCGCCCATGAAATCCGGAGTCAGGACTTCCACCAGGGTGTTCGGGCAGCGGCGGCGGATGGCTGAAATGGTGGCCGCGAAATGCGCGGCGCCACCGTCCGGCAGGTCATCGCGATTGACGGATGTGAGCACCGCGTAGCGCAAACCCAGGGCCTCCACCCTCGATGCGGTTTCCTCGGGCTCGTGGGGATCCAAAAGATTCGGCTTGCCACTTTGGATGGCGCAGAAACCACAAGCCCGGGTGCAGGTGTCGCCCATCAGCAGAAAGGTCGCCGTGCCGTGGCTGAAACAGTGGGCGCGGTTGGGACAGCGGGCTTCTTCGCAAACCGTGTGCAGGTGGCTGTCCCGCAGGCCCACCTTCATCTCATGCAACTCGCGCAG
>JANOLT010000076.1:0-2252 GCA_031419915.1 Holophagaceae bacterium | reverse complement strand
CGCAGGTGGCGTAGACCATGGCTGGCCCATTGCCGGTCCAGACGTAATCTTTGGCTTCCTGCATGGCCCTCATGGAATCCATCACGTCCAGGCCATCGGCCCGGATGATCTTAAGATTCTGGAATCCCGTGAAGTTCTCGCACGCGAATTCGTTGGCGGTCTGATCGCTCTTGGGCACCGAAATGCCGTAGCCGTTGTCTTGCACCACGAAAATGACCGGCAATTTTTCGCGGTCGGCGCCGTTGATGGATTCGAAGCAGTAGCCCTCGGAAAGGGAGCTCTCGCCCTGGCTGCTGAAGACGATGGCATCGGACTTGTAGTACTTCACCGCCCGGGCCAACCCCACGGCATGTTGGGTGTGGTTGCCTGTCAGGCTGGACACGTTTTGAATACCGATTTCAGGCTTGGCGAAATGATTCGACATATGACGACCGCCACTTGCCACATCCGCCGCTTTGGAAATGCCATTCAGGATGATTTCCAAAGGTGTTAGGCCACCCGCCAGGCAGGTCATCAAATCGCGGTAGTAGGGGAACAGGTAATCCTGGCCTGCGCGAAAAGAAAGTCCCAGGGCCAATTGAATTCCATCGTGGCCGGCACAGGGAGCGTGGTAGGACCAGCCAATGGCCTGCTTGAGATAGTTGGGCGCCTTGTCATCCAGCACCCGGCCCATGTGCATGAGGGAGTACATCCGCTTCAGCTCGTCCGGACCCGGCGTGGGAAGTTTTTCTTGGCTCCCGCCACCCAGAGCTTCCAGTGCGACCCGAATCAGTGTCGGCGTATCCAACATCAACCTCCCTGCATTGGCTTAAAGCTCAAATGCCGCAGAGGACCATTCTTTCATGATTGGCGCTCGCATCCCATGATTTGGGGCTCGCCCTCAAAAGGCAGGATGCACCAGGAGCCCTATCCAGTGTTCTCCACGTCCTCGGGCCGCAGGAACCGCCAGGTCAAAGCCAGATCCGGTTTCTTGAGACTTTCTTTCAGGGCTATCTCGCAGCGACGTTGGGCCATGTGGAGATGAACATCATCCAGCTCGGTCTCCCAGAATGTGCCGCCCATGGCGATCTCACCCATATCTTTGCGGATGCGTTCGATCAGGACCTCGGCGCCACTTTGGGGGGTCTGGGGCAACAGCAACATGAACCGGTCCCGGCTGATATCCACCAGCAGATCTTCACCCCGCAGGCTCGATGAAATGTCGTTAAGCACCTTTCGCCTTCTCGGTGATTCCGGCCAATGCCAATGCACCACCGCCATGGGCTCGCCCCGGCGCCTGGCCATGAAGAGGTTGGCCCGCAACCAGACTTCCAGGTAGCGCTGATTGGGCAGTCCGGAAGTGGGGCTTTGCAGCGCGCTGTCCTCCACCACCGCCGAGGTCAGATCCAGGCTGTCCCGGGTAAGGCGCAGCTCGTATTTTAGGGCTTCCACTTCCAGGGTCCGGCTCAGCAGATTGGCCACGGCATTCACCAGAGCGACGGAGCTTCTGGAGAAATCTTTCGGTTTCCCATGCTGCACCGAGAGCACACCGATGGGACGACCGCCCTCCCGCAGGGTTGTGCCTATGTAGGAGCAGATCCCCAGTTCTGTATGGCCGGATTCCTGGGCCCACTGGGGATCAGCCCCGGCATTTCGAATCACAAGAGAACGGTTGGGGCTTTCCAGGACGCGGGGACAAAAGCTCTGGTCCGGTGCATGAAGTGAGCCGGACAGACCCGAACTCTTTGCCTCGGCCCACCAGAAGGTTTCCAGGCCCAGGTTCGTTTGGCGCACCATCACGGCCCGATCAACATTCAGCTGCTTCACAAGCAGATTGAGACAGTGATCGAAGAGCTGGGCGGCATCCGATGAGGCCTTTTCCAGAATGGAAGAAAGGGCATTCAAATTATCTTCGGCCTCCTTGGGGCGGTGGTGCCTCTGGCCCACTTGGATGGCCTCGAACTCCGACTTCATGGATGCCTCCTGACAACTCGATGGATGATTACCTACCCTGAATGGTAGTCCTTTAGATGTCCAAGGGAACTGGTATGTTCTAAGAAAAAATAGTTAGGATAAATAGGTTTCGCGGGAATTGATTTCCCGCCTTGACCCAATGTCCAGGTTCAACAGGGTCCCCTGACAGCCCCCGAGCCCGTTAGTAGCTGATGACCCGTAAATTGGGATCTACTTCCTCCTGCAACATCCCCTCGATGTAGCGGAGGGTGCCGCTGGTGGAGCTGGGGCAGGCGCCGCAGGCGCCGTGGTAGCTGATT
>JANOLT010000075.1:0-13242 GCA_031419915.1 Holophagaceae bacterium | reverse complement strand
GTAGACCTGCGCGTGATCGGGTTCGATGCGGGGGGTGCGCTCGGACATCTCCACGGCTTCTGCATTTGGTCGGGATGAAACTGGCTCCAGGCTCCAGGCTACAGGCTTCAGGACGCGAATCACTTCGCATCGGTTTGTGCTATAGGTGATGCGGACCTGAAGCCTGAAGTCCGAAGCCTGAAGCCAATGGAATCAAGCAATCGCAAAATCCGGGTTCAACGGGCTGTCCAAGGAATCTTCGACAGAAAGGCCCGGACTCTTCGGCGGGGTTCATCGTCCAGGAACGCAATGGCGAAAGCCACGCGCTCCCAGGCCAGGGCGGAGCCCCGGGGCAGGCAGCTTTGGAAATCCCGCAATTCCATTAAAAGGGTGAGGGCCCTTGGATCGGCCTTTTCCGCTGGTTTATCTGGTTTCTCAATGCTTTCCCACCTATTCTGGACTTGGCGCTCTGCCGCACACGGGGCGTGGCTCACCGGGCTTTTCGGCTTGGCTTGGGACACGTATTTTTAGACCTTTATTTGGGTAAGGGGAATGCAATGGCCAAGGTTCAGGCTAACAGCGACTTCGATATCGTTCGTTTGGATCAGGTGAAGGTCAGCCAGTACTTCGGTTGCAATACCTTCAGTGAACGCACCATGAAGGAGCGGCTGTCCAAGGATAGTTACAAAGCCTTCAAGGCTGCCCTTCGAAAGGGCGAGCGCCTTCCTTCCGATGTGGCCCACGCTGTGGCCACCGCCATGAAGGATTGGGCCATGGAGCACGGGGCTACGCACTTCACCCATTGGTTCCTGCCCATGACCGGCGCCACCGCCGAGAAACACGACGCCTTCATCAGCTGGGACGAGCCGGGGCAGGTGGTGGAGCGCTTCAGCGGCACCATGCTCATTCAGGGAGAGCCGGACGCCAGCTCCTTCCCCAGCGGCGGCTTGCGCGCAACTTTCGAGGCGCGGGGCTACACCGCATGGGATCCCACCAGCCCCGCCTTTCTGATGGAGGGGCCTCTTGGCATCACGCTTTGCATTCCTACGGCCTTCATCGGTTATCACGGCGAAGCCCTGGACCAGAAAGTCCCGCTCATCCGCTCCATGGATGTGGTGAGCAAAGCCTCGGTAACCGCGTTGTCCATGCTGGGCAACAAAACCACCAGCGTGGTCGCCCAGTGTGGCCCGGAACAGGAATATTTCCTGGTGGACGCTGATCTCGCCAAGCAGCGCCCAGACCTGCTTTTTGCCAACCGCACCCTGCAAGGCGCGCGTCCACCGAAAGGCCAGGAACTTGAGGACCACTATTTCGGTTCCATCCAGGCGCGGGTGCTGGGGTTCATGCAGGAATCCGAACTGGAGTGCTTCAAACTTGGCATACCCGCCAAGACGCGGCACAACGAGGTGGCCCCGAACCAGTTCGAGATCGCGCCCATCTACGAAGCGGCGAACCTGGCCTCGGACCACAACCAATTGCTGATGGAAATCCTGAAATCCGTGGGCGAACGGCATGGTCTCGCGGTGCTGCTGCACGAGAAACCTTTTGCGGGTGTGAATGGCAGCGGAAAGCACGTGAACTGGAGTCTCTCCACAGATGAAGGTCACAACCTGCTGGAACCCGGCCACACACCGGAGGAAAACCTTCAGTTCCTCTACTTTTTGGCGGCGACCCTGAAGGGCATCCATCGCCATGGCGACCTCATACGGGCCACCATCGCTTTCGCGGGCAACGATCATCGTCTGGGGGCCAATGAAGCGCCCCCAGCCATCATGTCGGTCTTCCTGGGCCAGCAGCTGAACCGCGTGCTGGACGCCATCGAAGCTGGCGAGGATATCGTATCCCGCGCCAAGGAAAGCCTAGGCATCGCGAACTTCATGACCATTGAAAAAGATGCCACCGACCGCAATCGAACCTCGCCCTTCGCGTTCACGGGCAACAAATTCGAGTTCCGTGCCGTGGGTTCGAGCCAGGCCATCGCCATGCCTTTGACGGTCATCAACGCCGTGGTGGCCGAGGCCTTGAACGAGCTGAACGAGAAGCTTGAAAAAGAGCTGAAGTCGGGCAAGAACTTGAAGGCAGCCGTGCTGGCGGTGGTGCGTGAAGCGGTAGTGGAAACCAAGGCTATTCGTTTCGAGGGCAATGGCTACTCCGAAGAATGGAAGCAAGAAGCCGCCAAACGCGGATTGCCCCACGCCGTGGACACGGTGGGAGCCCTATTGATTTGGGAGCAGGAAAAGACTCAGGCGGTCTTCACGAAATCCGGCATCCTGACCGCAGAAGAGCTGGAGGCCCGCACTCACATTCGCCATGAGCAGTACCAAAAGGCACTGGGCATCGAAGCTCAGGTGCTCCGCGAAATGGCTGAAACCCAGCTGCTGCCCTCCATCACAGCGGATCTGGGCGCTCGCGCCGGGGCCCTGGCCAGAATGGTTTCCGTGGGTCTCGAAGTGCCCGAATCACTGAAATCCGCCTTGCAGGCCCAGGCGCATCTTGCGGGTGTGGCTCAGGATCGCATCCAAGAGCTGCGCAAACAGTTGGCCATTGCGGAATCCGTAGAGCCCCTTCACGCCCGCACTGTGGCATTTGGTCACCAAGTCCGTCAGGCGCAGGACGATTTGCGGGATGTGTTGGACACCCTGGAAGAAAGCTGCGACGCGGATCTCTGGCCCCTGCCGAAGTACCGCGAGATGCTGGCGCCGCTTACGTGAGATCGCATGACACGGCCAAGCGCCCTTCAACGATGCTGGGATGCGGAGTTGGAAGTGCGTGTGGCTGGCTTCAGACTTCAGGCTTCAAACACAATCCCCTTTTAGGGGACCCGCTCGGGGAGGAAAATTTCAATAGAGGCGGGTCGCCACCAACAGGCGTCTGGCGCCGTTGCCTCGGATGCTCCACTTCATGGACGTATCTCAAACTGCCGACGCGACCGCCAACGAAGCCTGAAGCCTGAAGTCTGAAGCCTACTCCTAATCAAGGCCACGATGGGCCGCTTGGTGTTTCGGAAGGAAGTGGCGATCCTGAGTAGATTGAATTGAACCGGAGGGAAGATCGCGGCATTGAAGGGCCGTAGGCTTCCCATCCTGAAATCCCACTGAAATCGGAGGCAATGGTATGGCGCGACGGATCACCATGAGCAGAGGCTTGGCCGCATCAGCCGCACCAGTATTGCTGGGGCTTCTGTCACCGATCCTGACTGCCCAGACCATCGCCATGCCAGCATCCGACCCCGTGGGGATTTCACGCAGCGGCGCCGGTGTGGCCTATGGCAAGAGCCTCGAAGCCGCCGCCCTGAATCCCGCTTTGTTGCCTACGCTGGAAGGCCGCTTTCAGTTTTTTCTGGCCGCGGGTCAGGAACTGGAGTCCTCGCAAGTCTCTCTGCAAAGCAGCCAGCGCACGGTCTACAGCACGGATCGCAATCGGTTTGTGCCGGCTCTAGGACTGGCCTGGAAATTGGGGAAATCATTGAGTTTGGGCCTCAAGATGGACACGCCTTTTCTGCGCCATAGCCGGCTCAATGGCGATACGTCCGTGCGGTTCCTTGGGGATGAATTGGACCTTAAGGCTCAGCGCGTCGAAGCGCAGTTGGGTTTTGCCATACGCAACGATTTTTCCATCGGTTTGGGCGTGGGCTTCGTAAAGATTGATACCGCTTCGGGCACCACGCTACGGGGACTGATTCCCCAGAATCCGGCTAATGGCGTTTCAGGAACCAATCCCTCTCAAGGGCTTTTCGAGCAGCGGGTCACGCAAAAAGGCAGCGCCACGGCGCCCTCTTTTTCTGCCGGGTTCCGTTGGGCCATCGGGCCGCGTTGGACACTCGCCGGCGCCTACCAGAGCACGATTCGCGGCACCGCCACACAGACATCCCGCTTCGCTGAGGATCCCTATCGCATCTACGCCAATGACGGCTTCTCCACGCCACCCAGTGGGCTTGATGCGGGAACAGTGTTGAGATTCAGCCGGGCCGTATCTGGCACCGATAAAATAGTCCTACCCGCACGAGCGGCCATCGGTCTGCGCCAACGCGTGAACCAGGTTTTCACCTGGGAAGCGGATGTGCGCTACACCCAAGGAACCCAATTTGAATTTCCCTCCATGCCTTCCATGACTACGCCCAGCGGGGTGGTGAGGGTGGCTTACCCCGCCAGCCCATTCACCAATTCCATGGGTTTGAGTCTCATGGGCGAGCTGACGCTCTCGAAAGCCTGGGTGGTGCGTGGTGGTGTATCGCTCGATCAGTCATGGCGCAAAGAGGAGGACGTGGAACCGCTTCTCGGCGGCCAAGCCAGCATGGGATTCTCCATCGGGTTCAGTCGGCAGGTGGCGGGCGGTGAACTGAATTTCGGTTACCAACTTCGTCAATCCCAGGACCAGGACCCCATCAATCTTGACGGCGTCTGGAGCCGCACCGGCTATCGAAGGACTGGTACAACCACCCGCGTGGAAGGGATGGGACACGTCTTCTCCATCGGCTTCAAAAAGATTTTCTGATGCGCTTCCTGGGGCCCCATGCGTGCGAGGAAGCTCTGGACCGGGGTGAGCTGCATGTGCTTCGCGTGTCGCCGTCGGTCTGGGGGCGCTTCGCGGGCCTTCGGGAAGCCGCTCGTGACGCTGGCGTGGTGGTCCATCAAGAGCCCATGGAAAGCCTGGATCGCCGTTCAGAAGGTGCCCGGCATCAGGGCGTTCTGGGAGAAGGCGCCGCCCTTCGCTTGCAGGAAATGACGGTCCTTCTGGATCGCATTCGGGAACGTGGGGATGCAGCCCTCGTGCTGGTTTTGGATGGAATCACCGACCCCCACAACCTGGGCGCCATTTTGCGTTCCGCTGCAGGTGCGGCCGTGGATGGCGTCATCTTCCCCGAGCGCCGCTCTGCTCAGGTCAACGACACGGTGATCCGGGCCAGTGCTGGAACGGCGGGGCGTGTTCCCCTGGTGCGCGTGGTGAATCTCGGTCGCGCCCTTGATGAACTGAAGGAAGCTGGAGTGTGGGTTTACGGATTGGCAGCAGGGCAAAAGAGCCATGATTACCGGCACGAATCCTTCAGGGGTCCTACTGCGCTGGTGCTAGGTTCCGAAGGGGAGGGCCTGCATCAAAAAATTTCTGAACGCTGCGACCAGTTGCTTGAAATCCCCATGCCTGGGGGTATTGAAAGTCTAAATGTTTCCGCCACCGCGGCCATTTGTCTCTTCAGGGTGCTCGCCATGCGTGAGCTGACCTGAGCGGATGAGCCATTGAATCGGCCACCGGGCCCCACTGGAATTTTTTGCTGGAGTGGTCACTTTTCCCGTGATACATTCGGGGTTCCCTATTCAGGAAAGCCCTGCCTTGCAGAGCACCTTTTCAAAGGCTTGAATGGGGCTTGCTGGATCCTCCGTCAGGAGGTCCGGGCGCTCAAGTTTGACAACGGAATGCCGAGATGGCCGAGTGGTTAATGGCAGCAGACTGTAAATCTGCCACGCAACGCGTTACGGAGGTTCGAATCCTTCTCTCGGCACCAGCACTTTTTTTATGTGCTGATTCCGTACCAAACAAAGCGGGAATAGCTCAGTTGGTAGAGCGTCAGCCTTCCAAGCTGAATGTCGCGGGTTCGAGCCCCGTTTCCCGCTCCATCGAATAGCGCCACGCTCAAAAAGTCCGGCCCACATAGCTCAGTGGTAGAGCACTTCCTTGGTAAGGAAGAGGTCACCGGTTCAAGCCCGGTTGTGGGCTCCACTTTCGCATCCACCCCTTTTTACTTCACTCCAACCAATCCTTCAGGAGGCACCCGTGGCCAAAGAGAAATTTGATCGCTCGAAGCTCCACGTCAACATCGGCACCATTGGTCACGTGGACCACGGCAAAACCACGCTGACCGCGGCCATCGCGACCATTCTGGCCAAAAAGGGCGGTGGCACGGCCAAGAGCTATGACCAGATTGACTCCGCGCCCGAAGAAAAGGCCCGCGGGATCACGATCAACACGGCCCACGTTGAGTATTCGACCGCCAAGCGCCATTACGCGCATGTTGATTGCCCAGGCCACGCCGACTACATCAAGAACATGATCACCGGTGCGGCCCAGATGGACGGCGCCATCCTGGTGGTCGCCGCCACGGACGGCCCCATGCCCCAGACCCGCGAGCACATCCTGTTGGCTCGTCAGGTCGGCGTGCCTTACATCGTCGTCTTCATGAACAAGATTGACATCGCCGATCCCGAACTCGCTGAACTGGTCGAGATGGAGATCCGTGAGCTGCTGACCTCCTACAAATTCCCTGGCGACGATATCCCCATCATCTCGGGCTCTGCTAAATTGGCTCTCGATCACGCTGATGATCCCGACCATCCGGATTGCAAATGCGTTTTGGATCTGATGGATGCTGTAGATGCATATATCCCGGACCCCATTCGCGCCGTTGACAAGCCCTTCTTGATGCCCGTCGAAGACGTGTTCACCATCACGGGCCGCGGCACCGTGGTGACCGGCCGCATCGAAGCTGGCGTCGTGAATGTGCAGGACGAGGTCGAAATCGTCGGCATCAAGGACACCGTCAAGAAGGTCGTCACGGGCGTCGAGATGTTCCGGAAGTCTCTCGATCGTGGTCAGGCGGGCGATAACGCGGGCATCCTGCTTCGTGGTGTTGAGCGCAAAGATGTGGAGCGCGGTCAGGTCCTGTGCAAGCCCGGCAGCATCACCCCCCACACCAAGTTCACGGCCCAGGTCTACGTGCTTTCCAAGGATGAGGGTGGTCGTCACACGCCTTTCTTCAACAAATACCGCCCCCAGTTCTACTTCCGCACCACGGACGTGACTGGCTCCATCACCCTTGAAGAAGGCCGTGAAATGGTCATGCCCGGTGACAACGTCACCCTGACTGTCGAGCTGATCCAGCCCATCGCCATGGACAAGGGCCTGAAGTTCGCCATTCGCGAAGGTGGCCGTACGGTGGGTGCCGGAAACGTGGACACGATCATCGCCTAAGGCTTATAAATTCGCGGGTCCTACCCGCGTTTCAAAAGGAGGTTAATATGCGCGAAATCGTTCACCTGCAATGCTCCGAGTGCAAGCGCAAGAACTACAGCACCACCAAGAATAAGCGCACCACCACGGGCAAGCTGGAGTTTCAGAAGTTCTGCCGTTTCGATGGCAAGCGTACCCTCCATCGCGAAGCCAAGTAGGTTATAGTTTTTCCCCGGGCTGTCGTTTCAGCTCTTCCCGCCCTTAAGGGCGTGCGGCCCGGATCTTCGCTAGGGGAGTAGCTCAGCTGGTAGAGTTGCGGACTCCAAATCCGTCGGTCGCAGGTTCGATCCCTGTCTCCCCTGCCACTCTGTTCTGGCCCCAGCAAAACCGCTGGGGCCACGTTTTTCTTGCGAAGACACTTCTTCCTGGAGAATCCATTGATTTCGACCCTCAAGAATCAGGCCCAAGAGCTCTTTGCTGAGCTGAATCGCGTGGATTGGCCAAAAAAGGAAAAGGTGGTGCGTTACACCTGGTCCGTGGTCATCCTCTCGGTCGTCGTGGGGCTGTTTCTTTGGGCCGCGGATCTCGGAATCGCCAGGCTGCTGAAGTTCATCATCCCCACCCACTGATTGATGGAGGCCTAGGATGACCGAAATGGCAGACATGTCCGCGTTACCCGCGACTCCGGCCGTTGGGAGCACCGAACCTGAAAATTCCGAGCGTCGGCTCGCATGGTTCATTATCCACACCTATTCTGGCTATGAAGCCAAGGTGATGACCCATCTGCGCCAACGCGTCAAGATGGAAGAGCGGGACGAGCATTTTGGCGATATCCAGATCCCCGAAGAAACTTACGAGGAAATGAAGATAGACGCCAAGTCCGGCCGCAAGGAGCGCGTCATCAAGAAGCGCAAATCCTTCCCCGGGTACCTGCTCGTGCAAATCGCTGTGTCCCAAAAAGGTAATAGTTTTGAGATGGAAGACGCCGACTGGCATTTGGTCCGCAACACCCCAAAGGTGACGAGTTTCGTGGGCGCCAATAAAAAGCGCCCCACACCGCTCACGGATGAAGAAGTGCGGCAGATCATGAACCATCAGGAAGAAACCCAAGAGAAGCCCAAGCCGAAATACCACTTTGAAAAGGGTGAAAAGGTCCGTATCATAGACGGCCCCTTCGCAAACTTTGAAGGGGATGTTGATGAGGTCCACGAAGAGCGCGCCACCATCAAGGTGCTGGTGACGGTGTTCGGCCGCAGTACCCCCGTGGAACTTGATTTTATCCAGGTCGAGAAACGCTAGTTTCGAGCCCAAAATCATGTCAGGTGGGAAAGCGCTAATCCAGGCGCCCCACCCTTAAAGGCGGCAGTCGCCGGCATGTGCCGGAATCAGTCGCGGAAAAGGAAGAAATCCAATGGCAAAGAAAATCACCGGCTACATCAAGTTGCAACTGCCCGCGGGCGAAGCCACTCCGGCTCCTCCGGTCGGCCCGGCCCTTGGCCAGCACGGCGTGAACATCATGGAATTCGTAAAGCAGTTCAACGCGAAGTCCGTGACTTCGGTTGAAAAGGGTACGACTCTGCCTGTGGTCATCACCGTTTATGCCGACCGCTCCTTCAGCTTCATCCTGAAGACGCCTCCCGCTGCGGTGCTGATCATGAAAAAGCTCGGCCTTGACAAGGGCAGTCCGACGCCGAATAAGCAAAAGGTCGGAAAGATCACCAGCAAGCAGATCGAGGAGATCGCCAAGGTGAAGATGCCCGACCTCAATGCAGGTAGCCTGGAGGCCGCCATGCGCTCCATCGCTGGTTCCGCGCGCTCTATGGGCGTCGAGGTAATTGACTAAAATTTAAATTTAAAGGTGATGAGGCATCGTGCCAAATCCCCGGCCACCGCGACCGTTCTCGCGGGAGATCAAAGATAGGAGCCAACATGGCAAAAACCGGAAAAAAATACCGGGCTGCCGCGGCCAAGATCGAAGATCGCCCCTACGAGCTGAAGGAAGCTCTCACCGTCATGAAGGATGCGGCTTTTGCCAAGTTCGATGAGACGGTCGAGGTTCACATGCGGCTCGGCGTTGACCCACGTCACGCGGATCAGATGGTCCGTGGAACACTTGTCCTGCCTCATGGCACGGGCAGAACGATGCGGGTGGCGGTTATCGCCCAGGGCGAAAAGATCAAGGATGCGGAAGCTGCGGGCGCGGAAGTGGTCGGCGGTGACGATCTAGTCGAAAAGATCGCAGGCGGATTCTTGGATTTTGACGCGCTAGTGGCGACCCCGGACATGATGAAGGGCGTCGGACGCCTGGGCAAGGTGCTGGGTCCTCGCGGCCTCATGCCGAATCCCAAGACCGGTACCGTCACCTTCGACGTAGCCAAGGCCATCAAAGAGATCAAGGCCGGCAAAGTGGAATACCGCGTGGATAAAACCGGCATCATCCACGCAGGCGTCGGCAAGCTGTCCTTTGGCGTCGAAAAGCTGCAAGAGAATGCCCAAGCCCTGATGGACGCCGTCATGAAGGCCAAGCCTTCCGCCGCCAAGGGGAAGTATGTCAAGGCCATTCACCTGGCTTCGACCATGGGCCCCTCCATCACCGTCACAGCCCCTCTGGCTGAGAAGTAAAGGAGGCAGAAATGGAAAAGAACAAAAAAATCTCTGAGGTCGCATCGCTTAAGGGCACCTTCTCCTCCGCTACCACCGCGGTGGTTGTGGAATTCAAGGGTCTTACGGTGGTCAAGGACACCGCGTTTCGAAAGTCCATCCGCGATAGCAAGAGCCAGTATCGGGTGTCCAAGAACACCCTGCTCCGCCTGGCGGTGAAAGACACGGCTTTTGAAAGCTTCGCCGAGAAATTCCAAGGCGCTTCGGCAGTGGCCTCTACCAATCAGGATGCGATTGCTTTGGCCAAGGCCGTGCAGGGTTTCCTTAAGGACAACCCGGCCGTCACGTTCAAGGCCGCCATCATGGACGGCAAGCCCCTCAGTGCCAAGGATCTTCAGGCCCTGGCCGAGCTTCCCAGTCGCGAAGTTCTTATCAGCAAACTGCTCTACCTCATGCAGTACCCAATTTCCGGCTTGGCCATTGTCCTTGACGGCATTCGCAAGCAAAAGGAGAGCGCGGCTTAATCCTCGTGCCCTCATTTCCCCCAAACCGAACTGAAGTTTTTAAATCATAGGAGAAATTCATGGCTCTCACCGCAGATCAACTGATCCAGGAAATTGAAGGAATGACCGTTCTCGACCTGGCCAACCTCGTGAAGGCCCTTGAGGAGCGCTTCGGCGTTTCCGCCGCCGCCATGGCCGCCCCCGCCGCCGGTGGCGCTGCTGCCGGCCCTGCTGTCGAAGAGCAGACCGAGTTCGACGTGGAGCTCACGGAATGTGGCGCCAACAAGTTGAACGTCATCAAGGCGATCCGCGAGATCGTTGCTGGCCTGGGCCTCAAAGAAGCCAAGGACTTGGTGGATGCCGCCCCCAAGGTTGTCAAGGAAGGCGCATCCAAGGAAGAAGCTGCCAAGATCAAGGAAAAGCTCGAAGCTGCTGGCGCCAAAGTTACCATCAAGTAATTGGTTTATTTGGAATACTTGCAAGCGTGAGGGGTCAGTAAAACCCTTCACGCTTAGCGTCTTTTGATCGAAGTGGTATGCTTATTCCTTACGCCCGAACTCGGTCCCCCCGTTCGAGCCACTCGAGTGCCCCGTACTCGACTCACTAAAGTCACCCCGAAAAGGCCCCGGTTGCGACGATCGAAGCACACCCGAACCATCCCTTTCGAACCGGTCACAGACGTAGCGATGCTGCAGGTCTGAGGCTGGCCTTCGGCATATCCGTAAAAAATTCAAGCATCAGGCTGTTTAGCTAGAAATTTTGATATTGGCATCTCGATTATTGCAGCTCCCCTGGAGTGACCCATGAGCGTTCAACAGAACATCTACCGCCAGCGACACAATTTCTCCAAGATTCGCTCCCTGGTGCCCATCCCGAATCTCATTGATATCCAGAAGCGGAGCTATGACGAGTTCCTCCAGATGAACCTGCTCCATGGTGAGCGGGAAGTCCGAGGTCTCAAGTCGGTTTTCGAATCCATGTTCCCGGTGCAGAACGGAAAAAATGCCGATGGAACCGATGCCTCGCTGGAGATCGAATTCCTGGACTACACCGTGGGCCATTGGGCCTGTAAGTGCCAGAAGTTCGTGGGCCTGGAGCACCTGCGCACGGTTTGCAAGAATTGCAACCATAGCATCGTGACGGACCATCCGAAGGATCCTTCGGTGGACTGCCCCAAGTGCGGTACGCGCAACAAGAACGCTGCGACCATTTGTGACGTGTGCAGTGAGCCAGTGCGCCTGCACTCGAAGATGAGCATGGAAGAGTGCGTGGAGCGCGGCGCTACCATGGCGAGCCCGCTCAAGATCCGCGTGCGCCTGAACCAGTTTGAGAAGGATGACAAGGGCAACCGCCGCTACAAGCAAAGCCAGGAGTCCGAGGTTTATTTTGGCGATGTCCCGACCATGACTGATCGGGGAACGTTCATCATCAACGGCACCGAACGCGTGATCGTGAGCCAGTTGCATCGCAGCCCGGGCGTCTTTTTCTCCATCAGTCCGGATAAGACCCAGTACAGCGCTCAGATCATTCCTTATCGTGGTTCCTGGATTGAATTTGAGTTGGACGCCAAAGGCTTGCTTTACGCGCGCATTGATCGCAAGCGGAAATTCCTGGGCTCGACTTTCCTGCGCGCCCTGGGACTTTTCGACGAGAACATGGCGGACAACCAAGGATTGTTGCGCCACTTCTACACCCCCGCGCGCTTCGTCCTGAAGGGCTCGAAGATCAGCATGGTTCCGGGCGATCTGATGCTGGGCCACACGTCCCCCGAAGATGTCAAGGATCCCAAGTCCAAGGGAGTGATCGTCGCCGCCCGCAAGAAGATCACCAGGCGTCTGTTAGAGCACATGCTCAAAGCTGGTGTGAAGCAAGTGGCCGTGGAGCGCGACGTTCTCGATGGCGCCGTATTGCTGAATGACGTTGTGAACATGAACACGGGTGAAGTGCTGTTGGAGGCTAACGAGCCGTTCCTTCAGACCCACCTGGAAATGTTCCAGGCCGGCAATGTCACGGAATTTGAAGTCTGCTTCCCTGAGATGGACGCCACCGGAAAGGTCTTCAGCGAAACGCTGATGAAGGACCACACCGAGGATGCCGAAGAAGCCGCGAAGGAGCTTTTCAAGAAAATTCGTCCGGGCGAGCCTGCCACCCTGGAAAGCAGCAAGAAGCTGCTCTACGGCATGTTCTTCGATCCCCAAAAGTACGACCTCAGCAAGGTGGGTCGCCACAAACTCAACGCCAAGCTGGCTTTGGTGACCGAGATGGATGCCCGTGCGCTGCGCACGGATGATTTCGTCCACACCGTCCATTACCTTTTGCGTTTGAAGAAGTACGACACCACGCGGCAGGAGATGGGCGACATCGCTCCTGTGCGCGCGGACGACATTGATCACCTGGGCAACCGCCGCGTGCGGTCCGTTGGTGAATTGCTGGAGAACTGCTTCCGCGTGGGTCTTGTCCGCGTACAGCGGGCCATCAAGGAGAAGTTCTCCATGGCCCAGGATCCCAACTCGCCGCTTCAGGCGCACGATCTCATCAACAGCAAGCCCGTCATCGCTGCCATGAAGGAATTCTTCGGTTCCTCGCAGCTTTCGCAGTTCATGGATCAGACGAATCCTCTTTCCGAGATCACCCACAAGCGCCGCCTTTCGGCCCTTGGACCAGGGGGCCTCAGCCGTGACCGCGCAGGCTTTGAAGTGCGCGACGTGCACACGTCCCACTACGGCCGCATCTGCCCCATCGAAACACCTGAAGGCCCGAACATCGGCCTGATTTCTTCTCTCTCCTGCTACGCCCGCATCAACGAATATGGATTCATCGAGTCACCCTATCTCAAAGTGGAAGATGGCAAGATTGTGAACTTCGCCAAGGTCACGAGCGTCGGCGATTCCAAACTCGGATACATGCAGGTGGTGCGCCTGGACGAGCTTGAAAAGGGAAACAAGAAGCTGGAAAAAGAGGGCAAGCGCCCCGCCAAGTTCGAGATGCATGCGTTCTACCTGAGCGCGTGGGAAGAGGACGAGCACATCATCGCCCAGGCCAACGCCACCGTGGATGACAAGGGCAACATCCTTGATGAATACGTCACCTCTCGTCAGGCCGGTGAAACCAAGATTGTCGAGCGCGCCAAGGTGACGCTCATGGATGTTTCCCCCAAGCAGGTGGTTTCCGTCGCCGCTTCGCTCATTCCCTTCCTTGAGAATGACGATGCGAACCG
>JANOLT010000074.1:0-6184 GCA_031419915.1 Holophagaceae bacterium | reverse complement strand
AGGGCATGGCTGGCTCCAGGCTTAATAGTAAGGCGGTGGGCGGTGGGCGGTGGGCGCTAGGCTGTGGGCGGTGGGCGGTGGGCTGTGGGCGCTGGGAGATTTGGAGCGGCCTGCGGCCCATCTTCCTACGGCCTACAGCCTAGCGCCCACAGCCTAGTGCCTACGGCCCCTAAGCTATTTGCATGGTCAAGGTCATGGTGGTGCCTTTGCCCTGCCCTTCACTGACAAGCGAAATGCTCCCGCCCATCATTTCCATCAGGCGCCGACAAATGACAAGACCCAAGCCCGTGCCTCCGTATTCCCGCGCATGGCCTCCTTCGGCCTGAACGAATTTCTGGAATAACCTTTCCTGGGCATCCGGGCTGACACCAATTCCTGTGTCTACGACGTGCAGCATGGCTATGCCGGGGCCACGCTCCACGCGGATTTCCACGCTTCCCTCTTTCGTGAATTTCAAAGCGTTGGAGAGCAGATTCAGCAGCACCTGTTGCAGACGGCCGGGATCCACCACCACCTCTGGGATCTCCGCAAGGTTGGTCGGGAAGATAATATTCACGCCTTCGTGACGGGGATAGGCCTCTACGATGGGGCGAACTTCTTCCACAGCCACGTAAAGGCTCATGGGCTCACAACGGACCTCTAGCTTGCCGCTCTCGATCTTGGCCAAATCCAGAATGTCGTTCAATAGTTCGAGCAGATGTTTTCCGCTGGAATAGCTCGCTTGAAGCATCTGCTTCATGTCTGTTTCGGAGGTGTAAAGGCCGTCCATCACCAGACGGGTGAACCCCAAGATGCCCGTGAGAGGTGTCCGCAATTCGTGACTGGTGAGGGCCAGGAATTCGCTCTTCATGCGGTCTGAATCCCTGAGCGCGGTATTGGCCTTTTCCAGCGCCAGGGTCTGGCTCTGCAAGGTGTCCCGCTGCTCTGAAAGGTCCCTGAAAAGCCAGGCATTGTAGATGCTCACTGCCGCCAGCTGCTGAAGGATGGATAAGGCGTCCAAGTCCTCTTCCTTCCATTGATGTCCGGCGGGCAGGGCCAAAATGGCAAAGCCCATGACGAGCAGTTGATTCTCGAAGGGCACGAAGAATATCCGGGTGTTGGAATCCACCTTGATTTTTTCCACCACCGGACCCGCGAGATTGCTCTCCAGCCATTGGCATTGGTAAAGCACGATGGGCGAATCGGGAAAGGGATTGGGAGCAGGGAGGCGCAACTCCGTCCACTCGGCTTTGGGTATGCCGAATCCGCTGCGGGGCTGAAAGTTGGTGCCGCCATCTTCCAGCACCCATACCAGGCAACGTTTGGAGCCGAATTCCTGGACCATGACGTCCAACACCACATCCGCCACTTGGGTCGCCTTGGTCGTGGCAGCCAAAATCTCTGCCACATGCTGCAGCACGGACATCTGGTGGCCACGTCGCCCCAGACTGCTCTTCAGGTCGTTCAGCTCAAGGGTTACCTGGCTCAGCTGGCGCTGGGCCTGCACTAGCTCCGCCAATACCTTACCCGAGGCCTCGACCTTGGCCTCTGGAGCCTGTCCCACCCGTTGGGCACCACTGGCCATGGGGCCGCCTTCAACCTTGGGCGCTCCGCTAGGTGGAGTTCCCGGTTTCGGGTTCGGAATTGGGTTAGCGTTCATGGCTTATCAGCATGACGCTACCCGCTGGAACTGCCAAGAAGAGGTACGAGGGGCCCATACCTCATACTGTCCCCATGAAAGTCCACCTTCGCAGGGTCCGCATACAGCGCTTTATTTTCTGGGGCGTGGCGCTACTGCTTTGCTCACAGCTGGGCTGGTGGATCAGCCTACAGGTTTACCAGACCCAGGCGTTTCAGGATGCGCGCATTAGTCAATTGAAGGCGGGCCGCGCCGAGGCCTGGCAGATGGATACCAAGGACATTCTGGCCCGGCTGCGCGCCTTTCCCGCCGTGGGGCTCGGCCCCAGCATCCAGGGCCGCGTGATTGTGGAAGCCCAGGAAGTCAATCTGCCTCCGCTGGAAATTAGGCGCTTGGCCATCGAGGGACGCTTTCCCTATGTGGCCGTGGTGGCAGAACCCGTGGCCGACGACGACCCGCTGCTCTTCGACCAGTCCGCCTACATCACCCTTCGGAAAGATCCCTTGGACACCCTGACCCGGCTGCGTCGCCAGGCATTGTGGACCGTGGCGGCCCAAGGAGGCTTCATGGCCTTGGGCGTGCTGCTGGGGCTCATCTACATCTACCGGAAGCTCAACACTGAAATGGAGCTCGTGCTGCGCCAGCGGAACTTCATCGCTACGGTCACCCATGAATTGAAGACCCCCATCGCGGCACTCCAGGTTTGGACCGATACGCTTTTCGTGCGCGAGCTCAGTGAAGAACGGAAGGCCCGGATCCACGGACTGATGGAAAAGGATCTGGGGCGCCTCACCGAACTGGTCAGCAATCTTCTTGAGGCAGCCCAGGCCGAAGCGGGGAGCTTGGAACTCAAGCTGGAGCCCCTGGACCTGGAACCGTGGCTGAAGACCGTCTGCGAGACCATGGAAAACCGCCTGGGTCCTGGCGCATTGAACCTGACCACCGAGCTCGGCAGGGACATCTGGACCATGGCAGACCCCAAAGCGCTTGGAACGGTGGTTGAAAATCTGCTTTCCAACGCCTACAAATACGCCGACGAACCCCGGCAGACCATCGTTACCCTGGACGGAGACCGGGACGATGTATTCATCGTTGTTTCGGACCGGGGCAACGGGATTGCCGGGAAGGAAATGTCGCGAATCTTTCAGCCCTTCTACCGCGTAGGCGATGAGCTCACCCGGCAGGCGTCGGGATCGGGCCTTGGCTTGTTCCTGAGCAAGGAAATCATCCTGCGGCATCACGGCGAGATCCGCGTGGCCAGCCAGGGCAAGGGTCTGGGCTCCAGTTTCACCATCCGACTTCCCAGGCTCATGAGGTAAGCCGTCCCGCGCTAAGATTCTCCTTATGGATTCAATTCAAGAACAGGAGCTGATCGCGGCGGCGCGAACCGGGGACGGCCAGGCCTTCGCCGCGCTGGTGGAGCCCTCTTTGGGCATGTTGTTCTCGGTGATCCAACGCATCCTTGGCGACCCTGCGGACGCCCAGGATGCCTTTCAGGAGGCCCTTTTAAGCATTCACCTGGAACTGGGGAAATTCGAGGGCAAGAGCAAATTCAGCACCTGGGCCTATCGCATCTGCGTGAATGAAGCCCTGATGCTCCGTCGCTCGCGAATGAGGCGCCGTGAAGATTCCGTTGAAAATTTTCAGCCACGTTTCAGCGACGACGGGCATCTGAAGGATACGGATACTGTCTTGGCATGGCGTCAGGACGCGGAGGCACTCGAAATGGCTGAACGTCTGCAACTGCGAGCCAAGGTCGTAGAGGGCCTGGACAGGCTCTCGGACGATCAGCGCGCGGTCTTTGTGCTCAAGGATCTGGAGGGCTGGGACACCGAGGACATCGCCATGCATCTAGGGATTTCCCGCGATCTGGTGCGCCAGCGTCTGCATCGGGCCCACCTGGGTATGCGGGGGTACCTGGTCGCCTTTGCCGCTCAAGTTCGCGGAACCGCAAATGATGGTGCGGGCCCCTCCAAACGACCGGAAGGAGGCCGCCCATGAATCTGATGCTCACCTGCGAGGATGTCCTGCGGTTCATCCCGGATTATCAGGAGTCCGTGCTGGCCCCCAGCCTGCGGCTGCGATTCAGCCTTCACATGAAAATGTGCAAGCCCTGCCGCGTGATGCTGGAGTCATTGCAAGCTATTCCAAAGATTTTTCGGCGCGCGATTTCTGATGATGCGGCGGCCCCTTCTTCCGAAGCCAAAAGGGCCTTGGATGCAGTCCTGGCAAGGCTCCAGGCCGGAGGTCGCCTGACCGCAATGGACAGGGCCTCCCATATCAAGCGATGTTCTGCCCACCCGATTCCCGCTTTTGTGGAAAAGGCCGTTGTCGAAGGCTCGGCGGATCTGCCCATGCGCATGATGGCCAGGGCCTACAGCGCGATCCAGACGCAGGACGGCGGGCGTACGGATGAGCCCTTCCTTCCCGAATCCGTGCTGAAGGAACTGCCGCCCCTTGAAAAGTGGAGGTGGACCAAAGCCCTCCTGAACGGCTGCAGCAGCGCCATGCTCACCAAGGATCCCGACACCGGCGCCAGTCTGCACATGACCCTTTTGCCCCCAGGGCAGCGATTCCCTGACCACCAACACCGGGGCGATGAGCATGTGCTCTTGTTGTCCGGCCAGGTCGAAGACTCAATGTGTTACGGCGTTGCTGGAGACTGGTTCCATCAAGCATCCGGCACGGATCACCGGGAATTACAAGGGCGCGGAACGGATATCTGCTGGACTCTCACGCGCCTGGAAGGTCCTGGCGTGCGCTTGAGCGGCTGGCGAGGCGCCATCCAGTCGATCGCGGAACGAGTGTCGTAGGCCATGGTTCAACAAGAACCGGAGAAACTTGGGGTTATTCCTACTTGGGCTTAGCCAGCATCAAGCGCTGTATTTTCGATTGACGATTGACGATTGACGATTGGGAACTCCCATCACCCGTTGAGCTTCAATCGAAAATCGAAAATCGAAAATCTTGCCAGTTCCACGCGGGATTTCGAGACCAAGGAACTAATATCGGAGAATGCCCTCGCCCCTGCTGCCCCTGGATGAAGCCCTGGACCTGATCCGCGCGGCCCTCCCAAACAAGGGATTGGCCCGGATCATCGCTGATCGTGACGATCCGGCCTTGGATCGCAGCGCCATGGACGGCGCGGCCCTTCGCGTTACCGATGGGAACGCACCGCGAACCATCATCGGCACCTTATTCGCGGGGGATGATCCTTCAAAATTCCACATCGGCCCCGGTGAAGCGTTGCGCATCATGACCGGCGCCGCCGTGCCCGCGGGCGCGGACGCGGTGGTGCCCGTGGAAGATCTGCGCATTGAAGGGAACCAACTCTTTCTCATCAGGCCTCCGAGAACCGGTGAAGCCATCCGTGTGCGCGGTTCTCAGGCCAAGGCCGGGGAAATGCTGCTGCCCGACAACAGCCCTTTCACAGCGGCCCGCGCGGGTCTTGCGGCCCAAGTGGGGATGAATCTCGAATGGCCCCATCGCATCCAGGTGGGTATCGCAAGCACTGGGAATGAGCTTGTCGGTGCTCCCATGCCCCACCAGACTCGAGATTCCAACGGCCCCATGCTCACTGCCCTGGCCCACCGCTTAGGTGCAGACGCAAGGAAACTGCCCAGCCTGCCGGATGATCCAGAGGCCCTTCGGCAATGCTTCTCAAATCTTGGCGACATGCGCGTGCTGCTCACCAGTGGCGGCGTGAGCATGGGCGAAAAGGACTATTTGCCCATGGTGCTGAAAGAACTCGGCGCCAACATTCTTTTTCACAAGATCCGGTTGAAACCAGGCAAACCCATGCTGGTTGCCATTCTTGGCGATCATGTGATTTTGGGCCTGCCCGGCAATCCCCAAAGCGCCTACCTGAACGCCTTGCTGTTTTTGCCCCTGGTGCTCAGCCGTCTCGAAGACAGTTCCGAGCCCAAGCCATGGCATCGCGGCCATCTTGTGGAAGCCGTGAAGAACCCTGGAGAACGCCCTCTGTTGCTGCCCTGCACGCTTCAAGATGATCGCCTGGTGCCCCTGCGCTCCAAAGGCAGTGGCGATCTCATCACCCTGGCGAAGGCCGATGCATGCGCCTGGATTCCCGAAGGCGGGATGGCGGCCGGGGGGACGAAGTACCTCCAGGTGATCTGATACGCGGTTGCATTCAAAAACAAAGATTTCACCGCCAAGACGCCAAGCACGCCAAGAAAAGCAAAGCCTCAAGATAAAACACTCAACATTTTGGCCCAAATCGCTTCGCGTGGCGCGTAGCGCTTGCGGGCTAAAGGCCCGCAAATTCAGGCGGACCGGCGCGGATCACACTGGTGCGTGAGGCCGTCGCCGGGCCGCCTGAATTTCATCCGCGAAGCTGGCATTTGACGAGATCTCTTGGCGTTCTTGGCGTCTTGGCGTTGAACCCGGATTTTGCATTTGGACAGGATGAAATTGGCTTCAGGCATCAGGCTGCAGGCTTCAGGCAAAGAATCGCTTCGCATCGGATTGTGCTGTTGGTGATGCGAACCTGAAGCCTGAAGTCCGAAGCCTGAAGCCAGCGGGGGTCATGCAATCGCAAAATCCGGG
>JANOLT010000073.1:0-1599 GCA_031419915.1 Holophagaceae bacterium | reverse complement strand
TAATTTACGGAACCGCACAATAGGTTCCAGAAACCTAACCCTCCGCTCAACTCGGACCCCGCCTGCATTGCCTTCCGCTCTCTCTCAACTTCTCGCTATCTCGGCTTCGTTCATCGTCTCGGTGCAGGCGCGGCCGGTTAGCTTCATTCATTAGTGCCTTCTTGACCTCACCACCTTGCGTCCTCACCTCTCACAACCTGTAGGGTCGCGTTTCCACGATGGATACGATGCGTTTGCCGTCCCACCGGAAGGTGAGATAGCGGGCGTGGCGGCAGTGTTTTAGCACCGTCGGGGTGAAGGCCGCGATGCAGTCCCCCTCGCTTACCCTCACGCTGTGGTACACAACGCCCTTGGAGCCCTCCTCCCTCAGTGAGAGGCTCAGCGCCTGGGACCGACCGTATTCCACCGAGTGGTAGATCGGGGAGCGAGGACCAAGCTGCCGAAGATCATGAAAATTCCCATTCACTCGCACCTTCAGCACCTGGTACTCCAAATCAAGGGGCTCCAGTTGATCGAAGCCCGCGTTGAGGGCCGCGTGGGTGGCCACCTCGGCCACAGCGATAGCTTCCCGATCCGCCGCATAAAAGGCTCCGCGCTGCGCCGTCGAAAACCTTCCTGGGTGAGGATGGGTGAAGGCCGCGTTGATAAGTCGTTGCGCCAAAATAACCTGGTCATTTGGGTGACGGACCGACATAAGGGGCCGTAGCAAAATAACCTGAACTGCACAGGTTATTTTGGCACGGCCCCTAATGCGCTTTTCAGTGAGGGTTGATCTGGTAAGTGGTACACCCAAGCCTTGGCTTTGATTCAGGTTGTCTCATCCACGCCGCCTCCAAGAATCAGCTCCACGTTGCGTCTCCAGTGGCGATCCCGCACTCGTCTCAGTGCGGTGCGGCGGGTCCGCGAGCGCCATTGGGAAGGTGTGAGACGCAAGCTGGCCGCAGGCTCGTCATGAAGCCGGTTGGGCTGGCCCCAGAGCCCCGCATCGCCAAAAATCGGGCTGGCGTTCCAGGGGCAAACTTCCTGGCAGATGTCACAGCCCGCGGCCCAGCCGCTTTGGGCGATGGCCGCGGCGACTTCGGGTGGCGGCTCCGCCTCGGTCTCGATGGTGTAGGTGGTCATGCAGCGATTGGGATCCATTTGAAAGGGCGAGATGGCCTGGCTGGGGCACGCATCAATGCAGGCCGTGCAGGTGCCGCAGTGCTCGGTGGAGAAGGACTCGTCCGGCGGCAGTGCAGCGTTCAGCAACAGAACAGCAATGAACCCCCAGGAGCCGTCCTTGCCCATGATCAGCAGGGTGTGTTTGCCCTGCCAGCCCAGGCCTGCCCGCACGGCTATTTGCCGTTCCATCAGCGGTGCCGTGTCCACACACACGCGACCGCGTGTTTCAGGCCTCAGCTCCTGGGCCTTCGTCAACAGCTTCTGTAAACGCGGCTTCAGAAGAATGTGGTAGTCCGTGCCCCAGAGGTAGCGGCTGAGCTTCAGGCTGCCGGGCGCAGCGCCAGGAATCGCCTCGGGCCGCGCATAGGGGAAGAACCCCACCAGCGCGGTTTTCGCGCCTTCCATGACCCGCTGCGGATCCATCAGAACATTTGCATC
>JANOLT010000072.1:0-5862 GCA_031419915.1 Holophagaceae bacterium | reverse complement strand
CCTCAACGACCGAAATATACTCACGAATGGCGTCCTTGATGTTTTCGATGGCCTCGGCTTCGGTAGCCCCCTGAGACCAGCAACCGGGCAAGCCAGGGACGGACACGGAAAAGCCTTCCTCTGATTCGTGTAGAGCAGTGCGATAGAGCATGAACCCCCCTGCCGTGATTCAAGTAAAACGCTTAGGGGCCGCCATTCCGGTGACCAAGCATTTTGTCCCAACGGCCTAGCGCCGCCCTGGCCGGACATCCTGCGCCGACTGATCCAATCGTTTGGCCAGGCCCGGTTGAAGCAAGTCGAGTTCCAGCGCCAGCTGCCGCAACTCTTCGGTGCGGCCCAGTTTGCGCAGTGCTTCGGCCCAGGGCTGAAGAATGCGGCGAAAGGGAACATCCAGGAACCAACGCATCATCGGTACCGGAGCCTCCTTCAGCCCCGGTGGAGGTTTCAAGTAGCGCGGCAGAGCCTCCCGCCAGCCCAGTTCCCACAAGGCCTGGCACCAATCCGAGAGGCCTTCCCAATCCTTGTGCGATTCAAGAAGTTCAGAAATCATACCGGTCGTAAAAATATTAAGGGGGCCCGTGTGAATTGGATCCCTCTCTGCTGATGTGTTTTTCCAGATGGCCAGACTTCGCAGTAATGAACCCGGTCTGGGATGGGAGGGCAACAAGGCCGCCCAGGTCACCCAGGAGAGTAGCGGCCGATTCGCGGTGGGCCATCGCCTGACGTCAGCCTCGATCTGTGGAAGTATTTTCTTCGCGGCCTCGGCCCATAGTTCCTTGTCAGGTTTCCAATCCTTGGGGAAGGTGATGGCCCAGCGGGTCCGTGTGAAATCCGCCAGCAGCCGTTTCTCCAGACCCGGTGTCTGAGCCCGCGCACTGACTTCGAAAATCCGCAGTTCGCGGGCTTCTGCGTGATCCGGATGCCCCTTGATGAAGGCATCCAGTTCCGCGAGATAGGGCAAGCCATGGGCGCGCAACAAGTCGGACAAGGTTTCGAGCGATGGCAATTCACCGCCGCTGGAGAGTAGTTCTTGACCCCGCAGCAATACCCATCTCGCCGCGCCACCTTCACCCCGATCTTTGAAAAGCCTGGCTTCGGATTCGTTCAAGGGATCCCACACAAGATCGCGGCCGGGTTTCCAGCCATCGAAAACTGGATCGCGCTGTAATTTAATGAAAGCCTCTTTCCAATCCGGCTTGCCTTGGATGGCCAAACGCAATGGCAGCGGCGCCGCGGGGGGCGGAGCATTCTTAAGGGCTGGCTGTTTGATAACCTCCAGGAATGCGCGCTGATCACTTTCGCTAAAAGTTTTTGCCAGATCCCCACCAAGGCTGATTTTTCCGAAAGCCTGCTGCACCCGCCGCCAAGATTGGCCACTCAAGGCTCGGCAGTCCTCCAGCACGTTCAAGGCGTCCTGGCGGCGGCCCAGGTGAAGCAGCGCCTCCACGCGATAGGGACCCCACGCAGAGGCCACGAACGATCGATGCCCGATGAGGAACCTTTCGGAGTCATCCCCGCTGGCCTGGATAACAAGGGGCTGAAGGGCCTGGGCCATGGCCGCTTCCGCGATGCGCGCCAACCCCACCCAATCCTTGTTGCGCCGATAGGCCAGCGCCAATGGTTTCGCAGCTTCGAGCGGGGGCCACGGCTGGCGCGGAGCCGGTTCCAGGGAAGCCAGCAGCGCCTCGGGGGAATCTCCTGGACCTGCCAATTCTGCCCACGCGCTCCAAAGCCGCCCATCGCCGGGGCGGGCCTTCAAGGAATCCTCCACTCCGCGGCGCATCTTCGCCGTCATCGGCTGCAGGAGTGATGACTGAGTGAAGCCCTTGGCACCTTCATCCAAGCCCACCGGAAACTCAAAATAGTCTTCCCAGCCATCAACCTCCAGCAAGCCCCGCAGGGCCCGGTCCACCTCCCCGAATCGGGCCTGATCTTTTCCGGCATCCGGAACCTTAATCTCGCTGTCCTTTTCGGAGGAAACAACTTCCTCGGCCCCAGACCGCATGGCGACTATCAGCGTCTCCGTGAACAGATCCTGCCAGGCACCACCGTTATCTGGATGCTCCCGAAGAAAGGCCTCGCGCCGCTCTGACTGCGGCTTCCATCCCGCATCCCGCAAGGTCTGAAGCAGGGATTCCGCAGTGGGTTGCGAAGTTCCCAGTGCAACGATTTCAAAAGTGGGTCCCAGGATCGCCCAATGGTTTTCCCCGGCCGCCCAGCGCTGCCGGGACCACAGGGCTTTTGATTGGGCCTCATCCAGTTGAAGGAAACTCAGCTCGCCCGAGGCGCGCAGCTTGATCAACGCCAGATCATTGCTCCAGGTCCCTTCAAACTCCTGGGCTCGGGAAATAAACTGGTAGGTCCCCTGGCGGGAAGGCTGAAAACGCTGACGCGAAAGCAGCATCTCCCAAGCATCTGGCGCCTGTGCCAGCAAGCCTGAAGAAACAAGAATCACGATTGAAGCGCGGCGGAAGCACATGATTATTCCATGATGCCGGAACCAGTTCTTTTTGTACGTCGACTGGTCGGGTTAAGCCGTCCTTTGTCCGGCATAAGCGTCCGTAACGAACCAATCAGAAAAGCACTGATTATTTCGTAACGATCGCTAAACTCTTCACATGGATATCTCCCGTTTCTTGGATGTGGTGCGGAACAGTGGCTGGCAGGGCATGGCACTTTGGCTCGTGCTGCTGGCGCAAGCCCTGCTTTGGGTCGGGCTGGTGCGGCTGCACTTGGCCGTGCGCCGCGAAGAAGCCCCGTGGGAAGAATGCGTGGGCAAGATCCGCTCGGCCTTTTTGCGCAAGCTGAATGGCGAAGATGAAATCGCCGAGCTGAAAGTCCATCGCTACGCGCCCCTGGTGGACCAGCTCATCGCCCTGCATTTCGCTGAAGCCAAGACCGAGATCTTCCTGCGCTGGCTGCTGCTCCGCTGGAAAGCTAAAGAGGGTCTGCGCCCCTACTGGATCCGATGGGGCCACTTGCTCATCGTTTTCGGCGGAGTGGTCTGGTTTCTTCAGGGATTGAGGCTCGATATCGGCACCGAAGTGCTCAAGCGCACGCCCTGCGATCCCCGCCTGCTATGGGTCTGGCTTGGCTATTCCATGTGGGTCGCCTGGAACCTCGTGCAGCTGCATGGCAATCTGGAGCGCGTGCAGCGCAGCCTCATCGCACCAAGGCAGGACGAGTAGAGCGGTTCATGATCGCGAATGCGAGCAGACCGGTGAGAATTCCCGCGGGGACATCCACCAGGTAGTGGGCCCGCAGGTAGACGACGGCCGGGAGCATCAGCGCCGTGATGATAGCGAGAGGCACAAAGAGCCTTGGCGCCTCCCGCCTTGCAGACAGAGTCAGGAGCAGGGCCACGGCGATGTGCGAAGAAGGAAAAGCGCCGGCCCGAATTTCGCCGCTGGAGGTCAGGAAAAACAGCAGGTGGTTGAAGACGTAGCCGTCGTACAACTGCGGCCCCTGATGAGGCGGAAACCAGTAATGGGGCCCGACGGTCGGGAAGAGCCAGAACAGCGCGTAGCAGGTGAAGAAGCACAGGGAGGTGGCCAAGGCGATGCGCTCGGCCGCAAGGTAGCCCCGCCGGAACAAGGCCGTTAAGAACACCACTGGCGTGAAAAAATAATAGGCGAAGTACGCGAAGCAGAAGATCTCCGAAAGCCACGGGAAGGGGAAGGCCGCGCGGAATGCGAGCGAAGGCTGGAAGTGGAACAGCCACCCTTCCAGGCGGACCAGACCGGCATCCAGCGGGGCCGCCCGAAGGATCGGCCAGATGATCTCGATCTGCTGGTAGAAAATCAGATAGCAAAGCGGCACGTAGCAGAAGCGCAGGAGGGTCGGAACCCAAGCCGTGGTGTTGTGGCTCCAGCGCATGATGAGCAGAGCCACGACCAGAACCATCGCGTTCGTCAGGAGCGGCTTTTCGCAGCCATGCACTCCTCGGGTCAAGCCCACGAGCAGCAGCAGTGACGCGAGGACCGCGTAGGAAACCAGCGCCAGGTCCAAGGGGCGCCAGAATCCCAAGGGGGCAGTCAAGCCGAAGGGGCGGGACCGCATTTCAGAGCCAGCCATGATCGCGGTACCAGCGCACGGTCAGGGCAAGGGCCTCGTCGAGTGGCGTCCGGGCTGTCCATCCAAGCATCCGCCGGGCCTTCTCGGGGCTCGCGACCCAGGCCGGGGCAAGCATCTCGATAACTTTCTGGGAGCTGAAGATCTGCGGTCTTCCCCGCAGGCGCGCGGCGAGATTCGCGATCCGCCCCGACGCGCGGAGGACGAATTCTGGGAGGTGAATGACACGCCCCCGGACACCGAGCGCGGTTGAAATCTTTTGACCAAGTTCAGACCAGGTCACCACTTCAGAACCCGTGAGATTGAAGATCTCCGATGCTGCCTCTGCGACCTTGGCCGCATGGAGAATCCCATCGGCAAGGTCCGGCGCGTACACAAGTGAATAGCAGCGATCCTTGGCGCCAGGCACAGGAAGGAAACCAGCCTTGGCGATCTGGAAATAACTGAAGACATCCCGATCCCGAGGCCCGAAGACGATCGGAGGTCGGAGAATCGTGAAGGGAAGTCTGGAGTTCTGGACGACCGCCTCGGCCTCAAGTTTGCTTTTGCCATACCAGGTCAAAGGCGCTGGTGGTACATCCTCAGAGGTTGAAATGTGCCCGCCGGGACTGGGTCCTGCGGCGGCCAGGGTGGAAACCAACACGAAACGGGAAAGGTTTGGCGCGTGGGTGATGCAGGCTTCGGTCAGGCGCCGTGTGCCATCGCGGTTCACATGCAATAGATCCTCTTGGCGGAATCCCTTGAGCGCGCCCGCGAGATGGAACACCCAATCCACCCCTGCGACAGCCTGGCCGAGCGGCCCGTCGCCGATCAGATCGCCGCGGACCACTTCCACCGGGAGCCCTTCCAAGTGGGTGAGATCGCTGGATGGGCGGGCGAGCACGCGGACCCGGTGCCCCTCTCGGATCAGCCTCTCGCAGAGGTGTGATCCGATGAACCCCTGACCTCCTGTTACCAGTGCAAGCATCCTCGTAGGTTAAACGGCGCGGTCGTAGACGCGATAGGTCTTGGTTTTCTGCGCACCGATCTGGTGCAACGCGCTGAGCATCGGCTGATTGTCCTCCAGGATCCAGCCCATCTCTGAAACAGGGCACCCATACGCCACGGATTGGCGAACGAGATGGTGGACGAGGATCGCATCAATGCCCCGCCTGCGGTGCTCGGGCAGCACGCCCATGGCGATGGTGCGCAGCCGGGTGCACTTGCTCACCTTGAGTTTCCAGAGGATCTTCAGCAGCCCGAAAGGAAGGAGCCTTCCCTTCGCCAGCTTGATGGCCTGATTGGCGTCCGGGACGGAAATGCAAAATCCTGCGGACTTCCCATCCACCTCGGCGACGAACGCCAGGCGTGGATCTATGAGGGGCTTGAGTTCCTTCGCGACGAAGGCCAGCTCTCGATCAGTCCAAGGCACGAAGCCCCAGTTCTTCGCCCAGGCCACGTTGTAGCAGCTGCGCACAAATTCCAGTTCATCGGTCCAGCGCCCCAGGTCCACGGGGCGGATCTTCACGTGCCCGCGTTCTGCCAACTTGGTGGCCACACCGTCCAATTGGCCCCTGTAGTCCCGCTCCGCCAGGGTGAAGGCAAAAAGATCCTTCGTTTTGGTGAATCCCGCGGCCTCCATCAGGTCGGCGTAATAAGGCGGGTTGTAGGGCATGAGGATCGCTGGGTCATCATCGAACCCATCCACCAAGAGGCCCACGATGTCGTTGGTCGTGAAGTTCACGGGGCCCCGCAGGGCCGTCATCCCTTTGTTCCGAAGCCACTCCGCCGCGGCTTTGAAAAGCGCATTGG
>JANOLT010000071.1:0-3214 GCA_031419915.1 Holophagaceae bacterium | reverse complement strand
CGCAACAAGGAAGCCACCCAGCCATCAGAACCATCTGGATCCAGGTTTTGAAGCGCCCCCAAGGTTGATGTGTCAATGGCGTTGCGCGGCCCATTCGGGGCGGGCAACCAGATGGCCAGGGCGGCCCGCAGCGCGTCCGGGCGCAAGGGCTTGGCTAGATAATCGTCCATGCCTGCTGCCAGGCATTTCTCTCGGGTGCCACCCATGGCGCTGGCGGTGAGCGCGATGATGGGCAGGCGCTCGCCACGGCGGTCCTTCAAATCCCGTTTACGGATTTCTGCGGTCGTCTCGAAGCCGTCCATGCCAGGCATGTTGCAATCCATGAGCACCAAATCGAAGCCCCGCTTCTCCAGCGATTCCAGGGCTTGGCTTCCGCTGGGAACCACTTCGCATTCGAAGCCCAGTGAGCCGACCATGGCGCGGGCCACCTTCTGGTTCATGGCGTTGTCGTCGGCGATGAGAATGCGGTGGCATGGGGCCCCGGGAATAGGCAAGGTGACTTCTGCCGCTGATGGGCGCACGAGCCCCATCACCGTGAGCATGGCGTCCTTCAAGCGCCGTCGGCGGATGGGCTTGGTAACGATGACGGTGTATGCATCGAGGAATAGATCTGAGAATTCAGCAGCGTCGTGAGCCGGGGCCAACAAAATCACTGGGAGCGTGCGAGTGAGAGGTTCGGTTCGCAAGGCCTTCCACTGGGCCTGGGCCGAGGCCATCGGCAGATCCTGCAGGAGCAGCAGGGATTGTCCCTGGCCCGCCAGGGTGCGCAGATGGACCACGGCGTGTTCCCCTGGATCCAAGGATTCCAGGCTCAGGCCCATGGATTCCAGGGTCCAGGCCAGTCCTTGCAACGTGGCTGCCTTGGCTCCGGTGCCGAACAAGCGCAGGCCCTGGGGCAGGGTCGGGCCAGGCGGTCCTAGCGGCTCTGGTGCCAGCGTGCCAGGATCGGCTTGGATGAATCCCAATTCCATCCAGAAGGTGGCGCCCTTACCAGGATCACTACTGACGCCGATTTGACCGCCCATGAGTTCCACAAGATGATGCGAGATGGCGAGGCCCAGTCCCGTGCCGCCGTAACGCCTGCTGGTGGAGCTGTCCGCCTGATTGAAGGCCTTGAACAGCTGGGCCTGGACATCCACCGGGATGCCAATGCCAGTATCGTGGACTTCGAAGCGCAGCTCCTGGTTTCCGGTGAATCCGATGCGTGTGATGGAAAGGGTGATGCCGCCTTCGTGGGTGAACTTGATGGCATTGCCAAGCAGATTGGTAAGGATCTGGCGCAACTTGCCGGGATCGCCCACCAAGCTGTCTGGAACCTCTGGCGGAATGAGGGAACAAAGATCGAGACCCTTGATCCGGGCAGCCCCACCGAGGAGACCCAGAATTTCTTCTACCGAATCCCGCAAGCTGAAAGGCACGGATTCGATCAGGATCTTTCCGGCCTCGATTTTGGAGAAATCCAGGATGTCATTAAGGATGTCCAGCAGGTTGTCCGCGGAATGGTGAACAATCTCCGCGTAGTCCCGCTGTTGTGGCGTCAGGCCTGAATCCAGCAGAAGGCCAGACATACCAATGATACCGTTCATGGGAGTGCGGATCTCATGGCTCATGGTGGCCAGGAAATTGGATTTCATGCGCGTGGCGGTGAGAGCTTCGTCCCTGGCTTCGGCCAATTCAAAAGTGCGCGCCTCCACGGTAGCTTCCAGTGACGCTTTCTGTGATCGAAGGTATTGCAATCTGGCTTTGAGATAGAACCACACTCCGCCACCCAGCAACAGGATGTAGCCCCCATATGCCCACCACGTGAACCACGGCGCGGCCCGGATGGTGAAGGGAAACACAGCTGGCCCGCTGATATTGCCGGAGTAGTCCTGCGCCCAGACTTTGAATACGTAACTGCCCTTGGGTAGGGTCGGGTATTCCATCTTGGTGTCTCTTTCCCAGCCCGATGGGGTGGTGTCCAGACCTTCCAACTGCGTGCGGAAGACTGTGTCTCCCTCACGAAAATAACTCAGCAACGCATAGTCGAAGCGCACATGGTTCTGGTAGTAGGCCAGTGAAGCGCCCTCAAGCAGAGGCTGATCCGGGCCGATGAGGCGCGCGGATTCCAGGTGGAGTGGCTTGATCGCCCGATCCGCCACCACCTGTCTGGGATCAAACATCGCCGCGCCTAGCACCGTGCCGGTCCAGATGCGACCTCGGGAATCAATGGTGGAGGATCCTTGGGTGCAGCCATTGCTGGGAAGCCCATCGCCGGTGGTGAACGTGAACGATTCGTATTCATGGCCGGTCTCCTCGAAATCCCTGTTGGGCTGGAACCGGGTCACGCCGCGCACGGTCGTGAAGTAAAGCTGTCCCATGGCATTCTGTTCCACCCGGTAAACCGTGTTGCTCCCCAGGGGCGGATTGCTCTGCGTATCGAACAGGGACCAGCCCCGCTCTGGATGGTCCAGATCTAATCTAGACGCACCCCCACCCATGGTGACGACCCAGAGCTGTCGCTCTCCTTTGGGTCCACGTAATTCTTGGATATGACTGACGCGGAGTCCTGGGAGCTGCTCTGAAACGGGGTAAGGGCGCCACTTTCCGGACCGTTCTTCCAGGCAGACGATCCCGCCGCCCCTCGTGCCCACCCATAGTTCAGGATCTCCAGTGGCATTATGGGATTCCTGAATAGTCGTCACGAAGTTGTGGGGCAGGCCATCGGTGGTGGTGTAAACCTTCCATTTGTCATCTTCAACCCGCACAAGGCCCTGCCGCGTGCCGAACCACATCACAGGCTTTCCGCTGGGTGATCTGGTTTGGGTCATGGCGTAGATCCAGGAGTCCGGCAACCGTTCAGTGTGTTCAAAGAGCTTCCAGGTGCCCCCCTTCAGCGTGAAGACGCCTTGCCCCCGGGTGCCCACCCAAAGGGTTTCAGCACCGCTTGAATCTTTGGTTTTTTGCAGACTCAGAATGGCAGTGACGGGTTTGCCTTCGATGTGATCCAGGGTGGTCCACACCTTGCCTTGAAGCCGCGATAGGCCACCGCCAAGGGTTCCAAACCACATGGTTCCATCAGCCATTTCCTGGATGGCGAAAACGACATTTTCAGGCAAGCCCGAAAGCGTGGTGTAACTCAGCCAGCCCCCAATCGGCAGTCGGGTGAGACCCCCAAAGGTTCCAATCCAAAGGGTGGCGGAACCTCCGGTTGTTTGTCTGGCTTTGAGCGAGC
>JANOLT010000070.1:0-3967 GCA_031419915.1 Holophagaceae bacterium | reverse complement strand
CGGGGATCATCGGGATCACTTCATCGGGGAAGTAGACGCTCGTGCCCCGGAGATTGGCCTCCATATCCAGGGGCCCGCCTTCTTTCACGTAGTGGCTCACGTCCGCGATATGAACCCCCAGGATCCAGCCACCGCCCTCGTCATCAGGCACTATTTCCAGTGAGATGGCGTCGTCGAAATCCTTGGCCGTGGGCGGATCCACCGTGACGATGACGAGGCTCCGAAGATCCTCGCGGCCTTTGATCCAATCCACTGAAATGGAGGTGGGGAAGGGGGCGAGTTCGTTCATTACCGCGGCCGGAAATTCCGTGCGCAGATTGAACAGCGCGGCCGTGAGCCTGTTCTCGATTTTCAGATCCGTGGACTTGCCCAGGCGCGCCACCACGGTGCCGCGTATCTGTTTGGCTTCCAGATCCGGATCCAGCACCACGCTGACGAAATCGCCGTCCTGAGCCAGGTCCGTTTCGGGCACCACGATGATCTGGGACATGCGCGGCTCCATGGGAATGGCGCGCCAGCCCCAGGCCTGTTTCTGCAAATGCGCAGGCAGCGGATCAGTGCTGCGGGAAAGGATTTTCAGGATGCGGGCTTTGACCCTGCCTTCCCCGGTTTCCCCGCTGATTTCGGCCTGCACCCTGTCGCCGTGGATGGCGTCGTGGGTCTCGCGCCAGTCCACCAGGATGTCCATCTTGGCGGCTTTGGTCAGGCCCATGGGGCGCAGGAAACCACCGGTGCCTTCGGGCTGGCCCAGATAGGTGGCCTCGAAAGTCTCATAGTCGCGATAGGCCGCACCGGCTTTGGGTGGAGCAGATTCTTTCGGCCTGGCAGGACGGCGATCAGCGGCGCGGTGTGTGGATTTCGGAATAAAGCGGCTCTTGCCGTGGTTGGTCATAAATCAGCATATCAGCCCTTCCAGAGCCTCACTTCCGCACCAGCATGTGCTTGGCGAGGAATCCCTGGAGGCGGCCCAATGCCAGGGCCAGGTGCAGTGTTCCGATCAGAAGAAGGCTTCCGACGATCGCCGCCAGGATCACCTGGAGGACTGGATGCTGCGCTTCCAATCCATTCCAAAGAACGACGCTGGGTAGGCCCACAAAGATGGAGATGATGGGCACTGCGATCAGGCCAAGTGCAAGCGACAGGCCCGTGATCATGAGCGTGAAGAAGAGGACGCCCAAGGGGAGATGCAGCACCAAGTAGGCCAGGCTGGTCCAGGTATGGCCGTCGGTAAGGAGATTCTTCAACCGTTCCATCCAACCCTTGCCTTCGGGCAGCAGGCTTGGCCGGCGCGGCATGCGCACGTCCAGCAGGGCTTCCACGAGACGGCCTTCCACCAGCGCCAGCATTCGCACGGAGCCCAGGAAAGCGATGGCGAAGGGAATGCCGATGATGAGGACGAAGAGGCCCAAGGAAAGGCTGAGGCCCGTCACCGCCCAGGTGAAGAAGAAGATGCCCGTGGCCAGGGACATCACCAGGTAGAGCAGGGAGGTGTAGGCTTTGGGTGTCTTCATTACTTCGAAAAAACCCGGCCAGGGAGCCAGCGGGGCTTCGGACTCTGTGGCAGTCGAGGTGCCCTTGGGATGCAGGGCTTGGGCCACCACCGCTTCGCGCTCCAGGTAGGCTTCGGCCACTTCTTCCGGTGTGCCAAAGGTGGCTTGCAGCCCAGCCAAGGCTTCGGCCTCTGGGACCTCAGGATGCTGTTCGCGTTGGGCGGCCAGGCCGCTGTTCAGGTGGGCCTCCGCATCCCACAGGGCGTCCTGCACCAGGGCCGGGTCTGCATCCTTGAGCGCGGATTTCAGGGCCGCGAGGTAGGACTCGATGGACTCAAACATGATTCACCCCTTTCAACATCGCGTTCACACATTGGCTGGTTACCTTCCACTGCTCGGCCCATGCGGCCAGCGCCTTACGGCCGTCTCGAGTGATCCGGTAATACTTCCGGGGCGGCCCCGCGATGGAAGGTTCCACACGGCTGTCGAGGAGCCCATAGGATTCCAGCGACCGCAGCGCCGGATAGAGCGCTCCCAGCTTAGTGATGGGGGCCCGCTCCTCCAGTTCCTTGGCGATGTCGTAGCCGTAACGGGGCTCTGTCGCCTGGGCCAGGGTGGCCAGCAGCAGCAGGCCCACGGTGCCCGCATTGAGCTCCTTCTGGAACTTGCGTTCCAGATCGTCCAGCAGATCAGGGTCCATGTGTGCCTCCATGTGCTGTGATACGTACAGTGATAAGATAGTATTAGTATCAAGTTAATAATAGTAAATGAAAAATAAAACCCAGCCGAGGGCTATGAGCCATGAGCCACGGGGCTTGAGATTCCGCCCCACATCTGGCCTTCGGATACCCGACTTCCGGGCAGTACCACGCTGTGGGGCAGGATCACGGCGCACTTGCCGGTTGCCCCATCACCATTACCCATGACGCAGCAGCCAGCGCTTGAGCCGATGTGGATCCAAGGCTGAGGGCTGATCAGTTGTAGAAGAATGCCGGCGGGCCGAAGGTGCCGGGGGTGGTGGCGCTGTTGAGCCGCACCACGATGTCGCCATCGGCCAGCACCAGGTCCAGACGACCGTCCCCGTCCATGTCTCCGAGGACCACGCCCATGGGCCCCCAGGTGCCCCGGTAGTTCGTGGGGGTCAGCAGGATGCCAAGCGCGGCGGGATCCTGAAGCAGAACGGATACGCTGCCCGGATCGCCGGGGAGGCCGGCGTTGGTCACCACCACGTCCACCTTGCCATCGCCGTTCAGATCCCCCACGGCCAGGGCGGTGGAGCGGTAGCCCGTGGCGTAGTGGACTGGCGCGGCGAAGGTTCCGGGGGCACCCTGGAGCAGCACGCTCAGACCCTGGGTGCCGGGGCTCAAGGACGCGCCGTAATTGGCGGTGAGCAGATCCAGCTTGCCATCCCCGTTGAGGTCCGCGGCTTTGATGGCGATGGGCTGGACGCCCGTGGTGTAGTCGACAGAACTCTGAGCGATGAGCGTCGGGGAGAACTGGATTTGGCGCAGGACGGACACTGTATTTGCAGTGGTGGCCGCGGCAATGTCCAACCGGCCATCGCCGTCGAGATCCGCTATGGTCACGGCCTGGGGATCGCCGCCGATGGGAAAGGTAACGGGGGCGAGGAAGGTCCCAGGAGTGGCTCCCTGGAGGAAGACCATCACATTGTTGGCGCCGCTGGCGGCCACCACGATGTCCATGCGGCCATCACCATTCAGATCGCCCACGGCCACGTCCAGCGGTGTACGGCCCGGGGTGGCGAGGAGGATGGTGGGCAGGAAGAATCCTGGCCGGGCCGGATCGGCCAGGCGGACGGTGACCGTCCGGTCATCGGCGTTGGCCACCACCAGATCCGGGCGGCCATCCCCGTTCACGTCCACCACCACGAGGTTGGCTGGACCCGTACCCACGCCAAAGCGGGTGGGCATGACAAAGGCGCCCGCGGAACTCTGGAGCCGCGTCGAAACATACCCCTGGGTGGGTATTCCCCCAAGGTCGGTGGACACCATGCCGAGGATGTCCGGCAGGCCGTTGGCGTCGATGTCCGCCACGGCGATGGCGTTCACCAGGTAGCCCGAAGAAGGGCCGTAGTGGGTATCGGAACCCGAACAGCCGAGCAGGGCGAGGATTCCGAGCGAACTGAGGAAGATGCGTGCGCGTGGATGCATGGGAACTCCGTGAAGCTGTAACAACAAGGGTGGGGGATCGGAGGGGTGGCCGCAAGGGTACAGCGTTGGGAGCCGAGAGGAGTTGGCCGGGGTTGATGAATCAGACCTCTTCGGTCGTCACCTTCCAAGGACCAACTCCCGGGGCAGCGGTCAATGGCACTTGCCCCTTCATCTGCCTTCAGCCCTTATTTTGCGATTGCATGACCCCCGCTGGCTTCAGGCTTCGGGCTACAGGCTTCAGGTTCGCATCACCAACAGCACAATCCAATGCGATGCGATTCTTTGCCTGTAGCCTGTAGCCTGAGG
>JANOLT010000069.1:0-4725 GCA_031419915.1 Holophagaceae bacterium | reverse complement strand
ATATCTGGTACACCAGAAAGGTAGGGGAGGCCCCCACTTTTCCGGTGTTATACACCCTCATGACGGCGCCATAAACATCCCAATCCCCACTTGGTGGGCCGGGCGGGACAGAGATTGGTTTGCGCTGATTCAGGCGAGTCTATTCACTTCAACCTTCGACCCTCGACCCTCTACCCATGACCCTCACATCTCCCCCGTCTGCCCGGCCCTGGGATCGAAGTTGATGCCTGCCCGCTTGAGGGTCTGGATGAAACTTTCCTTGTCGGGGCACTTCAAGTAGGCATTCATGGCGGTCACTTTTTTATCCTGGATCATCTCCATCAAAACGTCGTTCATGAGCCGCTGGCCATAGGCTCGGCCCACTTGCATGGCGCTGGGGATCTGGAAGACCTTGCCCTCGCGCATGAGATTCGAGATGGCGGGCGTGATGAAAAGGCTCTCCATCGCCGCCACCCGGCCGCCTCCGATTTTCTTCAGCAGGATCTGGGAAATGACGGCTTTAAGTGCGTCCGCCATCATCACGCGGATTTGCTGTTGGCGGTCGGCGGGGAACTGATCCACGATGCGGTCGATGGTGCCCACGGCGCTCGATGTGTGCAGCGTGCCGAAAACCAGGTGCCCTGTGACGGCCGTTTCAAGGGCGATGGCGATGGTCTCCAGATCGCGCATCTCACCCACCAGGACGATGTCAGGATCCTCGCGCAGGGCAGCCCGCAGGCCGCTCTTGAAACTTTCGGTGTGGGTGTGGACTTCCCGCTGGTTGATGAGGCATTTCTTGCGGGGGTGCACGAACTCGATGGGATCCTCGATGGTAACGATGTGATCCATGCGCTGCTGATTGGCGAGATCAATGATGGCCGCAAGGGTCGTGGATTTTCCGCTTCCTGTGGGGCCCGTCACCAGCACCAGGCCTTTCGCCAGCAAGGCAAGCTGGCGGATGGGCTCTGGCAGGCCTAGCTGATCGGGGTCGGGAATTTCGTTGGGGATCACACGGGCTACGAAGCCGGGCCCCACGCGATCCTGGAAAAAATTCACGCGAAGCCGACATCCGCCCAAATCGAATCCGAATCCGAAATCGGCGTCACTGCGCGATTGGAACTTCCCCCATGCATCGGGCGTGGCAAAAGAGTGCATGAGCTCCAGCAACTGGGTTTCACCCAAGGGCCCGCATTCGCGGAAGTCCTGCAGCTCTCCATTGACACGGAAGATCGGGTTCTCACCGCAGGTGCAGTGGATGTCCGAACCTTTCCGCTCAAGCAGGGCTGTGAATAGCACCAGAGCCAGTGGATGGAGTTCCCGTTGCGGGGCTGGCCCTGCGAAAATGGTGTCTGCCGCGGGGGTTGGATTCGAGGATGCGGCTGGAAGCTGCGCCGGCGCAGATCCCCTAGCAGCCTTGGGCGTGGAAACAGGCGCGGGCGCAGGAACAAGGTCCAGCGCGATGGCAGGAGCGACGGGTAGCACCGCGATGGCCGGTGAAGAAGGAGGCTTCGAGGAGGTCCCGAGTTCGGGTTCCGCATCCATGAATTTGATGTCCTGGATGCCACTGCCATTGGGAGAGATGCCCTCTTTGGGCTCAGCCTTCAGGCGGTTGCCGATGGCGCTACGCTCCATGGCAATGCGGTAGTTGACGCCCCCATGCAAGTACTCAAAGGCTATCTGCCCTTGTTGGGACCAGGCATCCCTGTATTGCGGAGGGATCACCTCCTGGGTGATGTGTTCCAGCATCGTAGGCGGAAGGGCCTGGGGCAGCAGGGGCATGCTGCCGCCATCGCTGAATTCCACAAAAGGAGGCTGATTCGGTTCGATGCGCAATGAGCGCCCGCCCTTGGCTACGATCTGCTGTAGGAGCTTGTCCAGCTGAGCCATGAGGGTCCTTTGATGGAAGATTAGTGATGCAGCATTCTTACACGAGCAATGACCAGCGGAATACGGTCACAAGATTCCAGAAAAGCACTGGTTAGTTCCTAACGGTCGCTGCGTCGTCCTTCGTCCGACATAAGCGTCCGTAACGAACTAACCAGAAAAGCACTGGTTATTTCGTAACGGTCGCTAAACTGGAAATTCGGCCCAGGGTGCAGGATCTGCCATTCACGATCCCACCGGGCACCATTCGGAGTGAGCATGAACATCCATGAGTTCCAGGCCAAAGAACTGCTTCGGCAATACAAAGTGGCCACGCCGGACGGCCGGGTGGCGACCGATGCCGAGGACGCCAGGCAGATCACCAAGGCCTACGGCGGCAAGAGTGTCGTGAAGGCACAGATCCATGCTGGCGGTCGGGGCAAGGGCGGCGGCGTGAAATTCGCCACGGATCCCGACAAAGCCGCGGAACTGTTTAAACATATGCTGGGCATGAATCTGGTCACCAAACAAACCGGAGCCGAGGGCCGCAGAGTCTATACGATCTTCATCAGCGATCCCGTGGATATTGATCGGGAACTCTACTTGAGCTTTCTGGTGGACCGTGTCAGTTCGCGCATCACCATTCTGGCCTCCACCGAAGGCGGTGTGGAGATCGAGGAAGTGGCGGAAAAAACGCCTGAAAAAATTGTGCGCGTGGCCATTGATCCGGCGCTCGGTCTTTCAGCCTTCCAGGCCCGGGAAGTCGCTTTTGCGCTGAAGCTCGAAGGCGATGCGTTCAAGAAGGGCGTCACTTTTCTGCAAAACCTCTACCGGCTTTTCGTTGAAAAAGACTGTTCCATGATCGAAGTGAATCCCCTGGTCGTCACCAAGACTGGCGATGTCATCGCGCTGGACGCCAAGATGGGCTTTGATGACAACGCCCTTTTCCGCCACCCGGACATTCTGGCGTTCCGTGACCTGAACGAAGAAGCCCCAGAAGAAATCGAAGCCTCCAAATTCAATCTCAATTTCATCAAGCTCGACGGCACCATCGGCTGCATGGTGAATGGCGCGGGCCTGGCTATGGGCACCATGGACATCATCAAGTACCACGGTGGATCCCCTGCCAACTTCCTGGATGTGGGGGGCAGTGCCACCGAAGACGCAGTGATGAACGCCTTCCGCATCATCCTGCAGGACAAGGCCGTGAAGGGCGTGATGGTCAACATCTTCGGCGGCATCATGCGCTGCGACATCGTGGCCGGTGGCATCGTGAAGGCCGCGAAGCAGATTGGCATCACGGTCCCCGTGGTGGTTCGCCTTGAAGGCACCAACGTTGAAGAAGGCAAGAAGATCCTCGCTGAAAGCGGCCTGAATCTTATCGTTGCCGAGGGTCTTGATGACGCGGCGAAAAAAATCGTCGCGGCGACGAAATAACCACCAAGGCACAAAAGGAACCACGAAGAAAAAAATCAAAAAACAAAAAATAAAAAATCACCACAAAGACACAAAGACACAAAGAAATGAAAAAAATTGGGATCGCAAAAATGGGGATGATGACTAGATTTGGCGAACTACAAAGGGTTTGTAACCCAGGTTTTTGTTTTTCCTTTGTGTCTTTGTGTCTTTGTGGTCCAAGTTTTTTTAGATTTTGTTCTTCTTGGTGTCTTTGTGGTGATTCGTGCCTTCGTGGTGCCGCGTGAGCGAAGACCCGAAAGCCCAGTACGACGCCGTGTACCAGGAGTACCAGAATGTCATGTACAAAGGCGCCTGGCGACTGGGCTGGAGCTTCTTCTTTGTGCTCGTAGGTCTCCTCCCCATGATGTACATCTTCATCTGGCTGGCGGGACCCCGGACCTGGGAAAACACCGTGTTTCACGCGCCCAAAATCATGTGGATCGCGGCGCCGCTCAACCTCGGAATCGTTGTGTTCCTGCTCTCCCGTCTGTACCGAAGAAACCTGGAGCTGGACGCCACCAAGCAGGACTATCTCGCCAGATTGCGGGCCCTCAAAGCCCAGCTCCCATCCGAACCCAAGCCAATTCCAAACCAAGTACCCGAGCGGGATTGGGACACCTTTCAGGATGATTCACTTACTTGATTGAAATCTTCACTCTCAACTTCTCAACTTCTCGCGGAGCCCACCATGTCTGTTCTCGTCGGCAATCACACCAAACTGATCGTGCAGGGCATCACGGGGCGCGAAGGGCTCTTTCACGCCATTGGCTGCCGGGACTACGGCACCAAGGTCGTGGGCGGTGTCACGCCGGGCAAGGGCGGCACAATGATCGAAGGCTTTCCGGTCTTTAATACGGTCAAGGAGGCGGTCCTGGAAACCGGCGCCAACGCGACGATGATTTTCGTTCCGCCCAGCGGCGCGGCTGACGCCATTCTTGAAGCTCTGGATGCGGGAATCGCGCTCATTGTTTGCATCACCGAGGGCATCCCGGTGCTGGACATGATGAAGGTGAAACGGGTGCTGCCTGATTATCCGAAGAGCTGCCTCATCGGTCCCAACTGCCCCGGCGTCATCACCCCTGGCCAGGCGAAGATCGGCATCATGCCCGGTCGCATCCATATGGCCGGAAATGTCGGTGTGGTAAGCCGCTCCGGTACGCTCACCTATGAGGCCGTCGGACAGCTCACGGCGCTCGGCATTGGCCAGTCCACTTGCATCGGCATTGGCGGTGATCCCATCAATGGCACCAGCCACATTGACGCGCTCAAGCTGTTCAACGATGACCCGGATACCCATGCGGTCATCATGATCGGCGAGATTGGCGGCAGTGCTGAAGAAGACGCCGCCGCCTGGGTGAAGGCCAATATGAAGAAGCCCGTGGTGGCTTTCATCGCGGGTCAGACAGCTCCTCCCGGACGCCGCAT